>JBAZWG010000013.1 GCA_041660505.1 Candidatus Paceibacterota bacterium | reverse complement strand
CTCTCTCAGCTTCTCGAATCGCGCAGAGTCGGTCACGCTCACGCTTCATCACCTCGTGCTCTTTGAGGAACCACGCGGCCCTTGAGCCCACAAGACATGCCTCCTCAACCGAGGCAACGAGACGATCTTCTAATACTAGGCCGCCGGCATAATGCCTGAGCTCATTGCGCATGGCAATCTCTTTGAGCTGAGCGAGGCACGGCTCGTCCAGCACTAACATCCATTCGCGCAAGACATCGAGTGATCGGAGCTCAGAGAGAACCTCGATCAACCATGGCTTGACCGCATCTAGACGGACGCGTTTTTCGTCGCATGTAACTGCCGCAGCATCTTTGTGTTCTCGCGTGTCCCAACCGGAGATGTTTTCTCCCTCATACCCCCAAATAAATTTGGTGAGATTCATAAGAAAATCAAACGCAATTTTCTCAGTGTGTTTCCTGTCCCGGAAATTGGGGAGGTTAGGAGCTCCAACGCTATTGCCGGAGCGATGCTTTACAGCTCTAAAGAAGAACTGAATCGCATCAAGTAAACGCGGAGAGGCAACGCCTTCGACCCATCCGCTACCAAACTCATCGCCATCACGGCCGCCGCCCTTCAATCCCCAACTAAAAAAGTTGAGCGCCAACACATCAAAAGCTTTTTGCGCCAGATGCTGGCGAAGTCCGCTTTCAGACTTTAAAACATACTGTCCGCTCGAACTATTTAGTATACGGTATCCAGGTTCCGTATCGCCGAATGAACGAAAATGAGAAGCATCTCTCCAACCGTCCGCCATTCCAAGGTAAAAAATCAGGCGGTCAATGTAGGTATACTCCGGTTCGTCATACCTACTTTTGCTCATGCACACATTGAAACCAACGTGCAACAGGCCAAGCATTTCTTCAAAACTGCTCGCGATTTTCCACCGGAGGAGCCATTCGTGCCAATTGTAAATCGGGCGGATCTCCTTGAAAAACAGATTGTATGCGGGAACTTCGTTTACTTCAGGCGGTGCTTGCTGGTCGGACATGATGTCCTCCTTCTTTGGGTTATGCCTCGCGCTGTGACGAGACGGGGTTGTACTTCCAAATCAAAATCTACGCTGATTTTGAAAAGTGTCAAGAGAAAGACAGCGAGACTATTTAAATGGGTTTTTGCCCTGGATAACACGCCAAAGAAAGGCAACGACAGCAACGATTAATAGAATATGGATTAGAAAGCCGGCGATATGGAAAATGAAGAAACTAAAAAACCACAAGACGAACAGAATAAGTGCGAATGAAAAAAGTGTGGACATAGTGGAATTCTATCAGGTTCTATTTATGAAGCAAGCCCGACAATTTTGAAATAGAAAAAGCGCCGATCCCATGAGAATCGGCGCCCGTGGATCGGTTTCCAGTTTAGCCGTAGGTGTTAGAAACACCATTTCTTGGTCCTCCGAAGAGGCACTCGTGACGGCTCCTCCCGTTGAGCAAGCTCAAGGGAATCACTGTTGTTTTCTTCTGAAAACCAACTTGATTACAAGTTACTCTTTCGGATACAAATGTCAGGCACTGATTCTCTCTACAGAGAAACGCGAGTACGCTTTCGGTCACGCATTGTATACTTCGCATTCTTTCTTGTGTAGTCACAAGTTACTAAATATTTTGCTTCTGGAATTCGCAAAATATGTAAGTACTTGCCGACCCTGCCTACCGGCAGGCAGGGTCGGCTCAGCAATTTTTCTACTGAAAAATTATGCTTGCGCCTTCACAAAAACGAAGAAGACTGGAGCAGTCCAGTCTTCTTGAATTCCCGTTTTTGTGACCCTACAGAGACGCTTCGCTATCTCACTCGACAGAATATGGGCGAGCAAGCTCGACATATCTTGTGTGGTCACGAGTCACTAAGTATAATTTTCGCTGCGCTCAAATTCTACGTAAGTGCTTGCGACCCCAGCTCGCGGTTTCGCCTGGTGTCGAAACATCGCTGCGCTTTCACAAAAGCAGAAAACCTGCCGCAGGGCAAGTTTTCTGTCATTTTGTGACCCTACAGAGAATCGAACTCTGATTTAAAGCTTGAGAAGCTTCCGTCCTAACCGTTAGACGATAGGGCCTCATAACTATTTAATATTCAATACTAAATAATTAACAACCAGCACTATATCACAATTTTACCTCTGCGCCAATTAGCCTTTTGTAGAATATCATTTTGTGCGCCGCAGGCGCTCCTTTTACCTCCGAGCGAAGGATGTCTCTTGTATGGGGACTTGCGAGCCTGCCTACCGACAGGCAGGCGCGACGGCGCGAACTCGAGGAATTTTTTAGCAAAAAAATATCCGTACCCCACACAAGACGGCACCCGAGCATTTTTACCGTTTTTTCCACTCCTCATCTTGCCGCACCAAGATACTCCCCGCCTGCTCTGGATGCGCCATAACTTCCTCTACGGCTCGCTCCATGCGTATGCCCTGTGAGCCTTTTATAAGGGCCACATCGCCCGGCTGCAAAATAGTCTCTAGATACTTCCCCGCCGACTGTGAATCATCAAATTCAACGATGTTCTTCTCACTCATATCACGCTCAAGAGCGCCTTGTCCAATGTATTTAGCGCGAGCACCAACAACTATAAGTTCATCTGCAAAGCTGCCCACGAGGGTTCCGAGCTTCGTATGCTCATCGGCAGTGAACCTACCAAGCTCGAGCATATCACCAAGAACTGCAATACGTCTTCCTTTTGTTTCAATCGTTCGTAGCGCATTTACTGCGGCTGTTGCCGCTACCGGTGATGAGTTGTACGAGTCATCAATAATAATCGAGTTTTTTACCCCCCCCAGAAGACGCATGTGCCCGCGGGGGCTCTC
>JBAZWG010000012.1 GCA_041660505.1 Candidatus Paceibacterota bacterium | reverse complement strand
AACAGCAAACCTTTCGCTCTTGTTCGGAGAGAAACCGAGCACTAACTTCTTTGGTCTATGAACCCCATTAGAAATTACAAAAAATATATGGGTAGCAAAAATTCACTGCGCAATACTCTGTTCTGGATTTCTAACGGGGCAGGAAAAACACTTTTGATATCATTTGCACTTTTGTTTGTCGGGCTTGTACCTCACGCACTCGCGCAGGGATTTGTCCCGCTCGCGCCCATCCCAGGCCTTACGGAAGGAGGGGCGGCAAACTCCGGCAATCTCGCAATCTTTTTCAACAACCTCTACAAATACCTCATCGGCCTTGCGGCGGTGCTGGCTATTATTGAAATCATCTGGGGTGGGCTCGAGATATCGACTCAGGATAGTGTGAGCAAAAACCAGGCGGGTAAGGACCGCATTTATCAGGCGCTTTTTGGCCTCGTGCTCGTCCTCTCTCCCGTACTCGTTTTTTCTATCATCAATCCGAGCATTTTGAATCTTTCACTAAATCTTAAACCACTTGAAACAACAGGCGACCGGGCGGCACCACCCACTACAACATGCAACCCAGCAACTAATGCAGACAACGCCGCATGCCGTGAGCAACTTCGAAATCAGTGTATAGCCCGCGGCGGTACCCCCCAAGAAACAAGAGACCCTCTTACAACCAGAGTAACCATATCCTGTATCACGACCGGGCCTCTTGTGCCCGGAGCTACAATGACTATTAACGAGTGTATTGGGCAGCCCACAAATGGTTCCGGTTCTCCTATACTAACAACGCATACTTGCGCCGGAGCGACTTCGGCCGAATTACAAGGGAAACCAAATTGTCGTAATCTTTCTCCTGAACAGGGGATCTGTGTTTGGTAATTATGCAACGCTACCTCATCATCGCCGCAACCGTCATTGTCCTCCTCGGAATAGGGGTGGGTGCCTATTTTCTCTTCTTCAGCAAAGCGCCGAGCGTGAGCGTTACCCTCACTGACGGAACAACCTTTCCTGTGGCGGGGCAGGGAACTCCTCCGGGAACCACTACAGGGGTTGGGACAACAGGAACGACTACTAGCACGGGTGTTATTGCACCAGTGGCGGTATCATCGCGCCTCGTACAGATAAGCAAGGGGCCGATAGTTCCTGGGGAGGTGGTTATTGATAGTAAGGCCACCACTGCCACATCCTCCGCTAATACTACTGTCAGCTACATCGAACGAGAGAGTGGCAATGTTTTCTCGTATTCGACTCGTACACGAACGCTCACTAGGACAAGCAACCGGACAGTGCCGGGTCTCCAGTCTGCCTTGTGGCTTCCGAACGGATCCTTCGCTTTCACGCGGTATCTTTCCGGCTCTGATTTTTCTATCATCAACACTTACGCGCTCCCTGCAACCGGCACCGGCGGGTTCTTTCTTTCGCAAAACCTTGCTGACATCGCTGTTTCAGCGACGGGCATACTCACCCTCTCTTCTGGGGTAAATGGTTCAAATGCCTCACTCTTGCGCACCGACGGAACGCGCCCAGTGGCTATATTCTCAACTCCACTTTCTTCGCTCAGAATTTCATTTGCGGGAAAGCAATATCTCGCAACGACAAAAGCCTCCGCATCACTCCCCGGTAGCGCATTCCTTGTCAGCACCGACGGAAATTTCTCACGCATAGCCGGACCGTACGACGGGTTGGTGGCGCTCGCGAGCCCTCTCGGAAAGTGGGTGTTGGTGAGTTATGTGCTCAATACAAGTATGCAGATGGAGCTTGTAAACGCTGCGACGGGAGAAACGCTCCGACTCCCCGTGGCGACCATTGCTGATAAGTGTGTGTGGGCGACCGACGATTCGGCGGTTTATTGCGGAGTTCCGGTGAACCCTCCTGCAAGAGCGAGTTATCCTGATGATTGGTATCAGGGTGCGGTGCAATTCAGTGATCGTATTTGGAAAATACAAGTCTCCGGCCGCTATGCTCAGCTTGTTTTGGATTTCCCTAAAGAAACAAAAGGGTCGCTTGATGTGCAGGCTCCCGCCATCAATCCGGCAAGCACCATGCTCGTCTTCGTTAACAAGAACGACGGCTCGCTCTGGGGATACTCACTCTAGGTGCTCGCGGCAATCAGCTTGCGGCGCAAGTACCACTCCTGAAGCGCTCCAGCAAGGTTTGTCGCGATGAAATACAGCGCGATAGCGCCGGAGGTTGTGTAGGAAATCGTCGCAATAAGAAACGGGAAGACATATTTCAGCTGCATACTCATTATCTTTTGGAAGTCTCCTTGCATGCCGCCTCCAGAAGGCTTCATCGTTCCAGAGAGAGCCATGTGCGCCTGGAGGAATTGTGTGAGTCCCGCCAACACGGCGAGAAACATGCTTTTGCCTGCGACGGAGATAATCCCAAGAAATTCGAGCGAGACTGAGTGCGGTAGCGGAGTAAACGCGTAGATGCGCGCCGCATTAATGGTGATGAATGATTCATAATTAAAAACCCAGAAGAGCGCGAGGAGGACCGGGATCTGTATGAAGACTGTGAGGATGCTTGAGAAAGGATTCACTTGTGCTTCTTTGTAGAGCGCTAATGTTTCAACCGCTTCTTTTTCTTTGTCGCCCTTATGTTTTTCCTTCAGGTCTTTAATCTTTGGTTCCAACACCCTCATTGCCTGTTGGGTGCGTGCCGCCGAGAGCGAGAAGGGGAGAAGTATGAGCCGAATGATAATGGTGAGTATGATGACCGCAACACCAACATCTCCGCCAGGCACGAGCGCCATAAGCGCGACGAGCGCATTGTAAATAGGATTATAGAAAACGGCGTGAAAAAAAGTTGATATCACAAACGAGGGTTTAAGCTATTAATGTAGTTTCGCAAAAAGTGCGGCTATTTCTTTCTTGGTGTCCTCATAGCTTACACTACCCGCGGACGATTTTGGAAAAATAATGACCGCCGGAGGCAAGGGAAGGGTCCGGAGTGCCGCGAATACCCTGCGTTTTATGCGGTGGCGGGTAACTGAAAGACGGGCTATTTTTTTGGGAATAATGACCGCATACCCCCGTGCATCGCTCGAAACGACGGCGGAAAAGTGG
>JBAZWG010000011.1:1809-3549 GCA_041660505.1 Candidatus Paceibacterota bacterium | reverse complement strand
GATGACTTAACGGATCCCGCGCCGGCGACAACTTTCTCGCATTTGGATTCGACGATTGTATTGTCCCGGTCGCTGTCGGAACTTGGTATCTACCCGGCAGTTGATCCGTTGGATTCTACTTCCACTATTCTATCGCCAGCTATTGTAGGAGCGGAGCACTATGAGGTAGCCCGGGAAGTACAACGGCTGTTACAGCGCTATAAAGATTTGCAGGATATTATCGCCATTCTGGGTATGGAAGAGTTGTCCGAGGCTGATAAGCAAACGGTGGCGCGGGCACGACGCATCCAAAGATTTTTGTCGCAACCATTCCATGTGGCGGAAGTGTTCTCCGGCATTAAAGGATCTTATGTCAGCCAAGCGGATACGATCAAAGGTTTTAAGGAGATCCTGGAAGGCAAACACGATGACAAGCCGGAACAAGCGTTCTACATGAAAGGCCGGATTGAGGAAGTAAAAGCATAGCCGCTTGAGTTATATGGCATTCGTTTCTTTTGAAGTGGTGACGCCAGAAGGTTTAACGTGGCAAGAAGAGGTGTATAGCGTCGTCTTACCCACAGCAGAGGGAGAAATCGGTGTGCTGGCCAACCACGAGCCGCTGGTAACGATCATTAAGCCAGGCGTCATATATATTAAAAGGGCGGCGACTGATTCCGCTGACCGTCTAGAACACATCGCAACCACGGGGGGGTTTGCGGAGATCGATGGTAAACGAGTACGAGTTTTGGCCGACGTAGCGGAGAGAGCGGATGATATTGATGAAATGAAAGCAAAAGAAGCGCTGGAACGCGCCCAAGAGATGCGCCGGACACAAAAGGACGAGGTAGCTTTGGCTGACGCGATGGGATTGATTGAGCTTAATCTGGCGAGACTAAAAGTGGCGGAACTGCGACGCCGACGGGCAAGATAAACTCTGTGAAAATCCGAAATTCGAAATCCTCCCAAAGGGATCCCTTCGGGAGAAACAAATTCGAAATTATAATGTGAAGAAATTTGAAACTGCGGTTATGTGCAAACTTGGTAAGTAGTTACGCTACTCATACTATTGCCACACAGCATCATACTGTTTACCAGACACATAGGCGGCATCAAACATAGCGGCGGTGGCTTGGGCGATCCCTTTGTGCTGAATGGTCATGACTAGAGACACGTCGGGAAAAAGAAAGGCTACTTTGTCGCCATAGATAAATACTAGTTGATCTAAAGGAAAGGTTGCGGCAGGAAGGGTACGAACTTGCCAGATGCGTTGGCGCAAAATTTTCAGATTAGTTGCGCTTAATTGCTTGCTCGGTTCTTTGGTGGATTCCTCAGTAAACAAACCTTTGGTGATTATCTTGCGCTGCACAATGCGTGAGAAGAAGGTATGCCATTGATCTTCGGTAAGTAACGATAATTCCTGTTGCAAGGCAGTGACACCTTCGGCTACTCGAAAAGTGCTCCCTTCCGGCATGGCAGATATTTCATCATAAATTTTATAATATCCGCGTTTTGATTCGGTTACCTCTATAATTGGTTTCTCTTGGTCAATTTTCTTTAATGCCTCCAATTGAGGAATAGCGCTTTTAAAATCCGTGGTCCATTGGTCAAACAATAGCCCTAGCTCATTGGGACGGATAGCCGTCAGACGCATAGCGCGACCGTGTAATGTCTGCTTGAGGACCCCTTTGTCTAATAGTTTCTTGATATGAAAGTAGGCGGCTGTACGGTGCTTGCCAACTTTTGCTGCAATTTGGCTGACAC
>JBAZWG010000011.1:0-1799 GCA_041660505.1 Candidatus Paceibacterota bacterium | reverse complement strand
TCTAGAACAGAGAGGTAAATAACAGATTCTTCAGCAGAAAAGCCAAAATGCTGTAATTTGCTGCTTAAGTCTTCCATATCGGTATTATATTCCCTATCTGGGGTATTGTCAACTATTTTTTACAACACTTTATAGCTATTTATAGCTATTATATAGATATTAATAATATTCCGTAAAAATAACTTGACATTTTTACTTACTTGGTATATACTTCTCTTTCACAGTAATTCAGCTTTTCCAGAACCCCCTGTTCTTTCCAAGGAGATAGGTCATGAAAGCCCTCGCCTTTCGTTCCGATTACGATTATAGCGGTTGCGATGGTTGTTGTGGGGATTCCGTGGTGACACAGCTTTGCGTGGATGGCAAAGTGCATCTCGAGGTTAGCCGCGAGGTCACTCATGGGGAAACGATTGACGGCTGGAGCGTTCTAGGACCTTGCGATGGGAGCTGCCATCAAGAGGAGGAGGAGTTGCCTCTTGAAGTAGCTCGGCTCGTTCAGAAGTTTCTTGCCACGGAAGGTAAGAAACGAGGTAGGATTGGTGTCCCACGCTGTTCAAGTGGGGGATAGGATTTCCAACCGGTGTGCATTAGCACAATAGTGAGTACCGGCATATCTAAATCTCACTTTCCCTTCTTAGCGTCGAAAACGTTTCGATGCTGTGATAAGGATAACGTTCTTTCCAACCAGGGAGTAAGTAAAATGAGCGCGCAAAAAGTCATTGTCGTGACTAGCATGAACACAACCCCAGAGGATGCGATCGCCAACCGGCTAGCTGAAGCAGGAGATGGCTGGCGTGTCATTTCCGCAACGACTACTATGACTGCCGTTGGAACTATGGATATCGATGAGCCCGCAAAGTTTCTCAAGGGAATCGCGCTACACATGTATTACGCTACCACGCTTATTCTGGAGCAGATCGGTGCGTAGCACATTTTCAACGGGCAAGAACTTTATCAAGTTACTTGCCCACCTACCTAAGAGTTGAATCCCTTTCTACTCTTGGGCGGGTTAGAAAACAGTAAGTTCTTTACAAGGAGAATTGTTATGAAGAGCACCATTTCCATCCTGGTCATTGAAGATCGCGCCAATCACATTGCTGACTGCAAGGCGATGATCGAGACGGAACGAACACGCTTACCCATTCAGGTTAATGTCCTCTGGGCAAATAACCTGGAGGAGGCGCTTTCGTTACTGGATCAAGCCGATGCTGTCATGACCGACGTATTCTTTCCGAGCATCTCTGGAGGCAACGACGAAGAACCTAGCGGACAGAAGGTGGTCGAACAGTGTCTGGCCAAGTGCATGCCTGTGGTATGGGTGACAAGCACATACCACCATGGCAAGAAAACCAACTCGGTCAACGGGTGGGGTCGCGAGCACGGGCTGGAGATGTTCGATTGCCGTGACGGAGGCGATCCGTATGCCAATGTCGAGGGTACCCATAAGCCATGGAAGGATGCTTTCTACGGCCTGCTCGGCTTGATCGTCGCACTCGAGGAAGAATTTTGTGTCTTCTGTGATGGCAAGATCATGCGCAAGAGTTGGGGTGACGAATACGATGCACATGATTGCGCAGGCCATCTCAGCTATTATCTTCTCTCCGGAGCTGATCCGAAGGAGAGCGGTGATTCTATAATGATCCCCGTTTTAGAGAAGATGAAAGACATGGGCTTCCCCAAAGACTAGGCAAGGCGGAGTCCTAAGGAACTTGGCGTCAGAATCCTTACGGAATGTGGCAAATCCGTTAATAAGCCGCTGTTCGAACTTGTGACTTTCTCGGGCAAGAACTTAAACAAGT
>JBAZWG010000010.1 GCA_041660505.1 Candidatus Paceibacterota bacterium | reverse complement strand
AATCCGTGCCTCACCGTGCGGATTTTTTCTTTCTAAAAAATATCCTTTTCAAGACCAAATAATTTGACTCAGCTTATAATTGAGACTACAAAGACCCTGTTCTGTTCCCTGGCCAATTTACTTTTATGTATCACCTTCCTCTCTCTAAAGGAGTTAGTTATGTCCCATCAAACCTGTCCGAATTGTGTTGAGTTATCCAAGGTCCATCGACCCACCAGTTGGGATTTGTGCTTGGTTTTGGCTTCCACCTTATTTCTGATCGGTATCGGGTTACAGTTGCACAACCCCAAGGCAATTGCGTCTATTATGGTTTTTGTCTCCTTAAGTATGTTGTTAGTCGCCCCATTTCTTTGTGTCGTCTGTAACGCGGCCATACACTTCACTCGCTGCTCCCGCTTCCTCATCAGTATCGACAGTACAGGCCGTATCCACCTGCATAAAAGAAACAAGCCGGTTCTCGGCGCCCAACTTGTTCTTGAGGTATGCGCGGGTGCGATACGCCGTCGGTGCAAGTTGCATTGGGACAATCCTAACAACTGGAAGGTCAGCGCTAACAACGAGTACTTCTTTTTTACAGACCCAGTAGGTGAGACGTTCTCTGTTAGTTACTGTGAAAAGCCTCACCATGCCGCAACTGGATATCTTTCGCGTAATGTACAGATCCTATCTGACACACTGTGCCTGATGCAACAACAGACATATGTCAGCGTAATCCTACGCCGCGCCCTCCAACAGCCCCAGCCCTCCGTTGAAGAATCTCCCATCGCCGGCTCAATTTCCGCCATTCGGGGATGATTGCTAATTAGTCACCCTTGTTCTCTATTACAAATCCGTGCCTCACCGTGCGGATTTTTTCTTAAAAAACTTGACTGAACGACGTGTTTCCTCTACAACACGCTTAGTTCCCTATCCAATCCAATATATCTCGAAAGGAGATTAGCTATGTATGGTCACGATTGTCCTCATTGTGTAGATCTCTCAACTGTCCATTATCCGCTACGCAATTTTTACGCCCTGGCCTATCAAGCTCTCTTCTATTGCGTCGCCATAGTTCTATCATTCGTCATCTATTTACCTCTTCAGACGGGAGGGTTGGCCGCTGTTATTTTTGCGGTAGGACTACTCGTTAGTATTCTACTATACGATGTCGTCTACTTTGTGTCTCATTGTTCCCGTTTTAGACTAGCTCTTGATCATGACTGCCACATACACGTTCATCGAACCAGCAAGCGTTTTGACGACGCCCAGATCATTATTACCGTCAAAGCCGGCCTATGGCCCCGTCGCTGCCGGGTTGATGACTATCTTCACATCCCTTGGAAAGTCACGGCCAATCATGAGTTTATGTACTTCAAAGACATGGAAGGCGCTGTCCTTTCTGTTAAGTACTGCACCAAAATACCTGCCACTGCCACCGAGCATTCTTGCTACAGCTCTCTGGTAGCCAGTCACCTACCTACTGTGTTGCACTTAGTCACCCTTGTGCAGTTTGTCTCCCAGATCAGCGAAAGGGCCTTAGCTCTAATACAACAAGACAACTACGACCCTACGTCCATCGCCGGCGATATCAACTGAAGCGCAAGCTAGTTCCCTTTTTCCACCATCGCCCCAATCCGTGCCTCACCGTGCGGATTTTTTCTTTTGTCCCTCTCTCCACTTGCGAATCTCTTCATGATTTCCGGACAGCAGCACCTCCGGCACCTTCCATCCTTTATATTCCGCCGGTTTCGTATATTGCGGATACTCAACGGTAAAACTCGAAGCAGTCTCATCTTTTTGGCTTTCAGGGTTAACGACTCGTTTTGAATTTAATGATTTCGAATTTCGATTTTGCCTTGCCCGCCGTAGCGTCTGGCGAAGGCTGGGTTTAGGGTTTATGGATTTACCACCGCCATCAGGCGGGGTCCCGCCCGAGGCGGGAGGATTTCGGATTTTTTGACTGTATGATTCTTCCTTCAACGACTCTTCATTTCCCAAGACACCCGGCAGCAATCTCGCTACCGCCTCAATCACTACCATCGCCGCCACCTCTCCCCCATTCAACACATACGGTCCGATAGATATCTCCTCGTCGGCCAAATAATCCGCCACCCTCTGATCTATTCCTTCGTACCTTCCGCAAATTAAAACCAGCTCGTCCAGCTTCGCATACTCCTCCGCTTTCGCCTGCGTAAACTGCTCCCCTCGTGCAGAAAGCACAATAATCCGCCGTCGTGGTGTTTCGGTCTCTTGGATTTGGTCCGCCAGCTGGCGGATTGTTTGAAAATTGGTCTTTGAAAATTGAAAATTAATCGAATCGATTGCTTTAGCAATCGGTTCGATTTTAAGTACCATCCCCGCCCCTCCCCCATAAGGCGAATCATCTACCGTCCGGTGTTTGTCAGTCGTAAAATCGCGAATATTTATCACGGCCATTTCCACCAACTTATCCTCCTGCGCCCGCCCCAAAATGCCGGCTTTCAGGTACTCCGGCCAAATTTCCGGAAAAATTGTTAGTATATTAAATCGCATTTTGACATAGTGTCTCAAGCATGCTAAAACTTCAAGTCCTGCTCATGAAGCAGGGACTGTGGCTTTTGATCTTACTAAGTTACCTGACGTGTCAGCGGACAACCAATTACCCCAAGGAGTTCTTTTCATGTGCGCTGCAAAAAGCTATTTTGAGTTGTGTTCCAGGATCGAAAAATTTCCCTTCATTGATGAAATACGTCTAGAGCTTGCCGATCTCCTCGATCAGCAAGACAATCTACGTGGCCGATTAATCAGGGAGCAATGCTCAACAGACCCCGACCCGGCATGTATCAAGCAGATGCTGGACAGGCACGGCCGCTCATGGGCAGCCCAGGATCTCGGTGTGCCGGATCACATCATTCCCTCAGGTGCCAGCTTTGAATTCCATAAAGGCTTCGCCTGGTGGCCGGTTCATACCAGCTACAACAGCTTTTCCGCCGCTATCGCTGCCGGGCGATACGACTATGTCGATCCTCGCCTAATTGCTGCTAATCTCCGTATTAAAGACGCTCCTGTCACCATTAATGCCCAGCTGGTACTCTATGCATCTTCCCGCAACATTACCAGTGAGGCTGCAGTCTGGAACATGCGCCGTCGGCTTGGCCTTCACGTCGAGCAGGATCAAATCTGGGAATTATTCGCCTTTGGCGAAAAATATCCGGATGTCCAGCGTCATCTTTTGTGTGTGGCTCTTGGTTCCGTCGACGTGTACCCGAACGGCTTGCGGGGCGTCCCGTGTCTCGGCCGTTGGAACACTGGGCGCAAGCTCGACCTGTACTTCTGGGATGGTGAGTGGCTTCCGGATTGCTGCTTCCTCGCCGTCCGCCAGTTGCTCTTTGCTTCTGGAACCCTCGTCCCTTAGCGCCCTTGGGTACTTTAGCTCTTTGTTCCTTCTATGAATTCATTCTAAGCCCCCACACCAACGTGTCGGGCTCGTATCTTAGAACCTAACAGTCGTTAGGTTCTTTTTCATTTACGCTAGAAGTGCGGTCCACGGGAGAGGAGGAGGCAGCGCCGACGGGGCTTAGGGCCTTGCCCTTGGCAGGGGCTCTCGAA
>JBAZWG010000009.1 GCA_041660505.1 Candidatus Paceibacterota bacterium | reverse complement strand
ACAACAACCCAGCCCAACATGGCACTCCGCAAGGAGTGGACCCAAGAAGCATGGGAGGCACGAAAGTGGAGGGTCTCAGGTGTGGTTATCACCCACCATGACTCTCACGGCCTGTGCTACGAAGTCAGGCACGCAGACAGAACAGTAGGTTGCTATGACCCCTCCGAGATTGAGGTTACAGCGATCCACGACAAATGCGGGCACCCCATCTTTGCTGGCAAATGCGTTCATTGTGACCTTGGATTGCGCGAGGCAACCCCAATCTCCAAGGAACTACAGCCCGGGGACTCTGGTATCCATGATAAGTGTGGATATCCCATCCGAAACGGCAAATGCACCTACTGCGACCGTTGAGCACGCAAATCGCAACCGCCCAAAGGAAACCTCCTTTGGGCGGTTTTCTTTTTGAGAGCTAACTGACACTTTAGTGCCCCACATTAATTTGACATAACCAATTTTGTGATGTAGTTTACAGTTGACTGTTCTTTACAATAACTCAACGAAAGGGGGCTCAAATGCTAGGACTTGAATTGAGCTCACTTACCGGTGAGCTGCACAAAGTAAGCCAGAAGTACAACAAGAAGCCAGTTGGCTCAATCAAAGACGTCGACACCAAAATTGGACCATGGAGAGAATTCTGGACCAGGCGAGGCTTCACTGACCGCACATTTCTGAGTCACTACTACGAACTGCCACTCAAGGCGCTCAAAGGATTTTCTTTTGACGAGATCTGCAAGCTTAGACATTCGAGCTCCTACACTATGGAGCTCGACGTCGAGAAATTATTTGAAACGGACGCAAACTACGAGGTAGTGAATAAAATTACGAGCTCGATGTGGCGATGGGGCACAAGTAGAGGCATGTGGAACGAGATTGTTGTCGCCTATGATTGCATACGCCACTTCTCTTTTCTGAATAACTCTGACTTTGAAGTCAGTCTCGATCACACTAAGTACTTTAACCCGTATGGGTATGCGAAATACAGTCGCGTCTTTATTGATGGGGTGTTCGCACTTCTTGTCTACTACAAAAAAGAGCATGTGCTCACTGTTGGATTTTCCATCACTGCCGGCAAGGGTCTGCTGATACAGCAAGTTCAAATGTCAAAGCGCACGGGCAATCGCTGGCTGTATCATTTCCCAAATAACCGCCTTGAGTGCGTCATCGGCCTCTTCAAGTCTAACTTCCCGGGCTATTCAATCGCGGTGATTGACGGAGCATCCCTGGTAAACAAGACACTCTCCGACTATCAGCAGGGGCTTGATCGCGCGCAGGAGCACTGCAAAAACTACCGAGAAGTTCTTGCAAAAAACAGAAGTGAATCAAAAGAATATTACGCTCGTGCGCTAAAAGAAAGCGAGCAGGATTGTGCGGAGCTCAGTGCCAGGATTGCACATTTAGAAGGCGATGCGCCACGACTTGTCGCCTTCTATGAGAACGCCGGAAGTTTTGTTCTCGGACCTGAGTCCAGGAAATTCAACGGCATCTTACACCACAAAGTAGCTAGTTAGCTACGACAGCCACGCCGCCCTTCAACAAGGGCGGTTTTCTTTTATAAATCGAACACAAAATACCAAAAATAAGAAAATAAAAAAACAGGGAGCAACTCCCTGTTTGGTTTGGTGGCGAGCACGGACTTGAACCGTTCGGGCTATCATCCTGTGGGCCGATCCCACAACTCGCCCTGGTGTACGTTCAACTGCAATTATACGACGACAAATGTATTTGTCAATAGCAATCGAACTTTAGCAAAAGCTGGTTCTGTCGTAGCGTCCTATTCATTCTCCAGCAAGTGCGTGTCCACAAAGGGAACGTCTCAGACATGCCATCAAACAATCGTCGCCGGCTATAGTCTTTTGAAAATTGGCCAGCCTGGTAATAAAACGACCGCCCAAGTTCATCAAACCATCTTACGTCGTGCCTCCTACGCATTTGATCTCGAAAGAACCCCGTGAACAAGAGGACCTGCGACCCTCCTATTTCTAATATTTCAGCGCCAAACAGTTCATGCCGTTGAAATACGAACTGATCGAAGACTTCTGTCAGATCAGCAAGAACGGGCATTGCCCCATTCCCAAATCGCGAGACCTGAGCATATCGCGCAAGTACGTTTGCAACGTAGATAATTTCGTTCTCACGAAACGACCGTTCGCCGATTGCAGCTCGAAGATTTGTTGAAAAAAACTCAAGCGCTTTTGCTGAGTCAACAGCAAACAGTTCATCAAATAGTTCTCCCATTGTATATCCCCTCTCTGCCTTAAATCTTATACCTCGCCGATAGATATGCAAGACAAATCTTCTTCCTTGATACACCATAAACAACTTGACATATTCAAGAGCAAAAGCGAGTATGGGCCTAGACGCACTGACATTTCCTGAGGAGGGCAGAATGGCAAAGATAAGGACCAGCGAACAGGCAGCAAACATGACCATGCTTGAGTTCTGCGAAACGTTCAAGATACCGGAAGATTTTGGGATTGATTCAATCCCCGTCAAACACCCCGATACCGGAGAAAAAATATACTACATCGGCGGAGTATCAATGGAGCTGTGGTATCGCAAGAAACCCGGACAAGCCGGCAAGGATGGACAGATGTGGCCGCTCATGCAGGGTACAGGTTTTGATCCTGCTACACTAGAAATTCACCCGGACATCAAGAAGGAACTCTCTGGAATCGGAACATTCACCAGCAAATCTTCTCTCAAAAAACCAACGACGAGGTGAATTATGTGTGATGGGAGCTCACTTATGGGCGGATGTGGGATGTCAATGGAAATTTGTGACTGCGCATGCCACAGCCTCATGCCAGGATTAACGGTGAATCACATGATGGCGTGTTGTGGCAAATGCCCAGTCTGCCATCAGAACATCGTGACCCACTTTTACGAGCAGCATGTGAAAGCATGCCGGGATCGCTACAAGCTGCCCGAACCAAAAATGTAAAATGCCCGCCCAAAGGAAACCTCCTTCGGGCGGTTTTCTTTTGCTTGACACTGCAATAGATAAATAGGAGTATGAGAGCAGAAGCACTTTCACTTTCATAGGAGAACTCATGAAAAGGATCATCGTCAGTGTCACAGGTCCTACAGGTTCCGGAAAAACATCGATAGCTCGCGGGGTGCTCAAAGAGAGGGCCTGCGCATTTATGGTCCAGAGCCATACAACGCGCGACCCGAGACCGAGTGATTTACCCGGTGAATATTCCTACGATACGCCGGACGAATACGCACATTTATACATGACCGGTTCGTTCCTCTGGACAGCAAAGCATGGAAGTACGTGCTATGGTACAACACCAGAAATAATCAGAAGTGCATACGAACCGACAGAGGCGCTCGGCATCATGATCCTTGTGCCCGAGGTAATTCCCCTTTTGTGGCAATTCCTTGGGAAGATTGGGAAAGGCGCTTCGTACAAACCCTTCTTCATCGTTCCCCCCGAAAGAGCGGTGCTCGAGGGACGTTTACGGGCACGCGGCGATAAAGTGGAAGAAATTGCCCTACGTCTTGATGAAGCGCAAAACTGGTATCGAGATGCGAAGTTATCCGGCATCCCCTACACGTACATCAGAAATGATGGTGCGATCGAGACTGCAGTGAACGAAATCCTGAAATCAATCCCGGCATAAGCCAGACTGAAAGACAAAGCCCCACCAACGTGGGGCTTTTTACTGGCTAGGCTTGTTTGACACGTAACTACTATCATGCTATTATCTCATTAGGAGGCAATAATGAGACAGACGACTTTGACGGTCCAACAAATCAAGGGGCATTTGGATGGCGTGGCAATGCAGCCATATCCAAAGTGCTTGCTCATCAACGAACTTGGCGAGCTCGCCAGGAAATTCGGGGCAGACACGGCCAGGGCACAGAAGATCCTCGTCGAGCTCCTTGAGAGCGAGGACACTGCTGACCGATGGATTGCGGTTCACTGCCTGAAGGAGGCCCAAGAGGCAGGCTTAACTTCGCGGGATACCGATTTCCACATCGCTGCGTTCAGTAATGCACCCGAGAATGCGGGAATCCGCTAGAAGCAAGCCGTTCGTACCCGTAGGGTGC
>JBAZWG010000008.1 GCA_041660505.1 Candidatus Paceibacterota bacterium | reverse complement strand
CTCCCTGTTTGCCTCATCAACATCCCCCGATGCATGCATCAGGTTCCGCACCGAACGACTCTCCGCATCCGACTGCATAAAATCATCGATCGTTAAATCTCCTCTGATCGTCCCGATATCAGCCGTTAACGGATTAGTCCCGCCAATCATGTTCCGCACCGACTGCACCGCCGTATTTCCTTCCAAGACAAATGCCAGCACTGGACCAGTCGATATATATCTGATATTGCTTTCCCGCACACGCTGGCCGATTTCTAGCGCTGTCTCCTTCATCTCAACACCTTTTTCCTTGGCATTCGCCAATGCTTTCTCCCCTATTCCTGTTAAATATTCTTTATCGTCCGCGTAGTGCTCACCTACCAGCTTCTTATTTGGCCATACCAGCTTCATCCCCACGATCTTCAAGCCTGCTTTCTCAAACCGGCCCACTATTTCTCCGATCAATCCTCTTTGTATTCCATCCGGTTTTATAATCGCCAATGTTCTTTCAATCATCGCTTTTTTGTTAAAAATATTAATGAGTAATCAGTACCTTAAATTGTTAAACATTTCAACTATTATTGTAATCTATTTTCATCCGCCGTTAAAAAGAGCCCTGAACCAGAACAAAGTAAGATTCAGGGCTGGAGCGAAACAAACGTCTACACGTCATTACAAACACTTGTACCCGCGTCTCGCTCAAACGTATACATTCCTCCTTTCGTCTATAAAGACAGCTCGCCCAACGCACACGAAGACAGATAGTTTATATATAATTCTAGGAGTTTTTGCAAGAAAAAGCCCTGAACTAGAGCTGGGCACAGTTCAGGGCGGGAGCGAGACAAGCACCGACACGTCGCTTAGACACTTCCTGCCACGTCTCTCTCTAAAGGTGTGCACACGCTTGAATGTCAATTAGACCACCGCTCATACGCACACTTAAAGAACAAAGTCTTTTATATATGAATAGTCGGATCTCGGCAAGAAAAAAGCCCTGGACTAGAGCTGGGCACAGTTCAGGGCGGGAGCAAGACACCCCATAAAACGTCATTTAAGACAGAAGCATTCACGTCTCACTCAAAAGGTATGCAATTCAAGCCACGTCGCTCGGACACAAGAAAGATCGCACACCAAAAGAACTAATTGGTTATATACGATCTCCTTATTTAAAGCAAGAAAAAAGCCTTGAACCGTACAAAACTCTATATTTAGGCAAACCCTAAACAAGAGAATCGCACGATTCAAGGCAAGGGCAAGGCATCAGAACGGACGTCATTAAGACACGCCAGGCCACGCCGCTCAAGTCCATCAAGTTTCGAATATCTGGTTATTTGCAGCTAGTCATCGCAAATACCCTCAAGCCACAGCAGGTCTTGAAGATCTTGTACTTCTGCACGACGTTGTCGTTCCGCATCCTCCTCAATTCTCGTCCACTCCAGGAACAAATGATCCACGAATTTACTGCGCGTCCGCCACAAAGCCATCTTTTGAATGTGGCCAGGTGTGAACCGTTTCTTTATCACCTTTTTTTTAAAACCGTTACTCACCTCTTCCACTTCCTCTTCCACGATTTCCGGATGTTTCTCGCGCATCTTCTGCTTGATCTGGAGAAATCTTTTCCCCCAATCACTATCCGGATGTCTATTGAACTGATCACCAAGCAGCCATAATGTCTGCCTGGCCACTCCGGAGGAGTTAAAGACCTCACCCATTCGACGACGGGGAAACTGCAGATGACTCGGCAACCGTTCGCCCTTCTTGTCATGACTGTTAACATGTACCCCGCAAAACTTTCGCAACTTGGCTTTGCCTTTAGATAACAGGCGACCGCGCTCCCGATGACACGAACTAGCTTGTCGTAAATGATTCGCTTGTTCATGCTTACCGTTAGCTTCTTGCCAACGAGCCACCAGTCCCAGCACTTCGCAACGTCCCATATCTTCCCTGATCTGATCCTTTACATGATGTTGGTCCCGAGCAAAACCACCCTTCTGTTCAAACAGGCGGCTCTGCTGGTACATCTCCTCCATGCGCGCCGGATCAACCCAGAACCGTCGAATATCGCTGATAGGAACAATCAATCCGGCCGCTAATCGTGTACCACAGCCAACAATGTCATCAAACACCAGATCCCACAAGGCCATATTCTTAACGGACTTTTCCAGCTCACGAGAGTATTTCCGTTCCTCATCGTCACTGCTTCCATAAATCACGTCGTTAGCCAGTTCCGCTGCCGCCAAGTCCTCAATCACTCCTTCCGGAAAATGTCCTTCCTCATTCAAAAAAATCTTACCTACCATCCGTTGCTCGAGCCGTTGCCCGCACGCGATTCGCGATTTCATTGCACTCATCCGCAGACTGAACGCTTCCTTAGTGCGAATCATGTCTCGATCCCGTCGGCGCACGAGATAAAACAACGATCTCTCCCGCTGCAGCAGACTAGCTATCAGCAAATGATCATCCTCTTTGGTAGCATCACCACGTTTATCGGCCAGTGAAAAAGGCGGCAAACGATACACCTCTGCCCCAACCTCTTCGCCGCGCCGCGAAAGCGCAGACGCATATCTGTCGCCAGATCCGCCCAGCACCATGCCAACCATATCGCCGTACTTCAAACCTTCATAGGTGACAGGTATTTGCGTGACAATTATCATCACTGCTTTTCCCGACTTTGGATCCAAAATTTTCAGCACATGTGAAGGATGAAGAGTAGTCACTTCCTCGCCGTCCTTCACTTTACGAGACTTGCAGTGGCGAACTCGCACCCCTTCCGCCGATTCCTCCGTGCAATACATGATTTCTTCATCATCCCTCACCTTACGCCAGGCAATGGGAAAACGGTGCATCAGGAAATCCAGTTCGACCGTGTCTGACTCCAAATCATAGGTCACCATCTGGCCGCCTTCCGCAATCGCCACCGTTGTCGGCCTGGCCTCCCCCTCTTTCGTCCGCTTCCGCCGATGTCGGATACCAATAAAACGCGTCATCACAAACCCCTTTCGTCTAAAAGACATTACGGGAAAACTCACAAACACTGCCTCAATTGTAAAGAACCCGCGCTGTTATGAGTTTAAGTAAAACCCAAGCAGCAGCTATCCTTGATTACCAGAAATAACCCTGGCTGTCAATCACAAAACGTCGTATATTAGCGGATATTTGTGTTCCTCCCCTGCCTTGCCCGCCGTAGCTTTATGCAAAGGCTGGGCCTCGCCAAGCGACTTGTCGTCCGAAGCTTTAGCGTAGGATGAAGCCCCCGCCAGCTGGCAGAGCGAAGTTTGGATAATGGGAGGTACTATTTTTGTTCCCCCTGATAAGGGAAATAGAGGGGTTTTGGGCAGTTCTACTCAGTCTTGTGAGCTCGTACCTATGTTCTTGCTTGCGGTTCATAAAAAAATGACTTATAACCAATGAGTTCTTTATAGGTGTGCGTGAGACTAGTTGTCTAATCGACGTATGCAGGAGTGCACACCTTTGAGCGAAACGTAGTACCGATTGTCCTAATGACGTTGCAGGTCTTGTCTCGCTCCCGCCCTGAACTATGCTTACTTGGCTCCAGTTCAGGGTTTTTTTCTTGCTTAAATTAAGGAAATCTTATATAACCAATTAGTTCTTTTAGGTGTGCGAGAAGGCCCATGTCCATTCGACGTATAACAGGTTGCACACCATTGAGCGAGACGTCAAAGTATGTGTCTTAGGACTTGAAGCAGGTTGTCTCGCTCTCGCCCTGAACTGTGTTTTTCTTAAACTCCAGTTCAGGGTTTTTTCTTGCCATCTTCTACCCATTCACATATAAACAACATTGTTCTTTAATAAGGTGTGCGTGCGTTCGAATGTCTTTTTGACTTGACTGAGTATGCACTCCTTGGAGCGAGATGGCGATGATGTTGTCTTAAAATGACGTAGGCCGACGTGTCTCACTCTCACCCTGAACTGTGTTTTTCTTAAACTCCAGTTCAGGGTTTTTTCTTGCCATCTCACCCTGTCCACCCCGGGGGTGGACATAAGGGAATTATTTATTGCCAAGATCCGACTATTCATCTATAAAAGACTTTGTTCTTTAGCGTGCGTAACAGAGATTGTCTTAGTGACGTGATCACTTATGCACGCCTATGGGCGAAACGTGCAAGAAATTGTCTATTAGACTTATTGCGATATGTCTCGCTCTAGCCCTGAACTATGCCCAGCTCTAGTTCAGGGCTCGTATCTTAGAACCTAACAGTCGTTAGGTTCTTTTTCATTTACGCTAGAAGTGCGGTCCACGGGAGAGGAGGAGGCAGCGCCGACGGGGCTTAGGGCCTTGCCCTTGGCAGGGGCTCTCGAA
>JBAZWG010000007.1 GCA_041660505.1 Candidatus Paceibacterota bacterium | reverse complement strand
ACCAGAGTGCCCTCGAATATGTAGCTGCACGAAAGAACATGAATGTTTACCATTCGATGGTCGACTTCTTGTTTTGCGAATTGTATCCTAAATGGCGCGGATCATGCATGCGCTTTTATTTAGGGAGAGGTCCTCTACTTAAGGAACTTCTTGGTTCCGAGCAGATTGAGGACTTCGACAAGAAACTAACTACCGCTCTTACTGTTGCCCGCACTTTGTTTCGCGAGCAGCGTTGCAATAGCTGGTCGCGCTACCGATTTGAGGTAAAGAAGGTTTTACAGGCAGCAGCCTAACTCGCCAATGGCGACGGAAAAACCCGTCAGCTGTATGGCGGGTTTTTTCTTTGTGGATAATTTCAAATATTGCCGAAAAAATTATTATTTACTTCACCCCAAACACCTCCTCAATTTTTCCTTGCTTCAGTGCCTTTGTAATCTTATGCGCCAGGAGCAGGGAAGGGTTGTAGCGATTTTGTTCTAAAGAAATAATTGTTTGCCTGGACACACCAACAAGCTCTGCAAGTTGCTCCTGTGTTATGCCCAGCTTATTTCGATAGAAAGCAATTTTCGTTTCCATGCTGATTAATTCTTTTTGTCGAGATAAATATTCGAAACCATTTTTACCACAACTCCAACAAGGAGTGCAATAAGGATGACAGGGTCAACATATTTTGTGCCATGGGCAGCGCTAACTGCAGCTTGGTAACCGATACCGATTGTTAAAACTGCGAGAATAGCCCAGAGTGCATTGCGTTCAGATATCGCTTCATGCATACGATCACGCTCATCGCGCGGCATTTTGATAATGATATGAATAAAATCCACACAGCCTATAATCGCCAAAATAACGAGGAGGAGTGTACGCAGCCCTCCGATAACAGGAAGTGCCGTAATCAAAAAGAATAAAAGCACAAAAGCGGTGATATATGCCCAACCTTGCCACGTTGCCGGCGTGAAGCCCCACCCTGTATACTTGCGCCTCTTGAACCATTCTGGTTTTCCAATCATATATTTATAATTAACTGCTAATGTAATATATATTATACGTAAGAAATATATTACACAAGAGGTACCTGTGGATAACCCCCCAAGGTGCCACCTTGGGAATAAAAAACCGCCTTTGTGGGGCGGTTTTTGAGAGGGTGTTATCCGGGATACGGGCACTCGGTGAAGTAGCGTAGCCCATTGATGGTGCGATAACCAAGGTATTTGGCAGTCTCGTCATTGAGCTCTGCCTCGCTCCTTGGGTGCTCGGTGAATGTAACCGTGCAGGCACCACGGATGATGCCATTTATTTTGTCTTGGTCCACGATGTCCTCCTTGGAAAACTGAGATGGGGGTGGTGGTAAAAGAATTACCTCTGGCTCAAAGCCTACGCCTGCGCAATTATTTTGTCAATTTCTACAATAAAAAGCGGCTCCATTGCTGGAGCCGCTTGTTGCTACTTTGCGCGCTACAAGACGAAGTCTTGCTGCTCGCACAGATACTGATAGACCTCACAGCGCTTCGCGAGTTCTTCGTGGGTACCGCAGTCCACGAGCTTGCCTTTGTCGAATACAATCACCTTGTCCACGTTTCTAATCGTACTGAAACGATGGGCGATAATGATTGTTGTTCGGCCTTTTGATACCTTGTTAATTGATTCCTGAATCAATCGTTCGTTCCCGGAGTCTAGGCTGCACGTTGCTTCGTCAAAGATCATGATTTGCGGTTCTTTGACTATCGCTCGTGCAATACCTACACGTTGTCGCTCACCACCGGAGAGCTTCACTCCGCGCTCACCAATCACCGTGTCAAAACCTTTTTCCAAGCGATGGAAGAAGCGATCAAGACACGACATTTCGGCTACTGCATTGAGCTCATGGTCCCCAAAATCTGCGGCATGACCGTTTAGATTGTAGGTGATGTTGTACCGCAACGTCTGGTCAAAGAGACCAACGTCTTGGGCGACGATGCCTATGGCCCCACGATAGTGCTTGAGGTCAAGGTCTCGAAGGTCATTGTCGTCCACGGTGATTTGCCCAGATTCTGGATCTTGCGCGCGGATGAGCGCGTTTACCAGGGTAGATTTACCTGCGCCGGATTCGCCGATAAAGGCGACCGTTTCTCCCGCTTCAATGACAAAGCTGACGTCGTCGAGCGCAGGGCCAACTTCTTTTGTTGTCGCCGTCTCGGCTTCGTCGTCTGCCTCGTCACTTTGCGAGTCCCTGCCTCCGTAACGGAAGGTCACGTTTTTGAACTCTATCCGTCCGGCAAATTTCTCCGGTCGAATCGGGTTTTCAATCTCAGTAATGTCCGGCTTGATAGCCAACATATCGAAGTATTGCTTTGCGGAAGTGTAGTCTTGGATAGACCTACGATGAATCTGGCTCAAGCTTCCAAGGTTGCCTGTGGCGTTCATCGTCCATGTCATAAACAGGACAAATTCGCCAATTGAGTATTTCCCGTGTAGCACTCCGACAATTACGATGGCTAGCACGATGAATCGTGCAATCACCGGTAGCGTATTTCGTATTGCCGCCCAGACTATGTATCGGTTCCATACACTTCGTGCAAAATCAAATGCGCCGCCCAAACTTTCCTTGCATTCACGCTTCGCACGTTCTTCTTGTGCGCTTGCAATGATGAGGCCAATATTCCGAAGAGTTTCACCGTGGAGTCTTTGATCCGCGACAAAAAGCTTTTCGATTTGTACCATCTCGTCCTTGAATTTTCCGTTTAGACGGGCAATAAAGCCGAGGTATACAACAACAGCCGCTGCGACAACAAGGCCAATGGGGACGCTCCAGTAAAGCAGGAGCACCGTTGCCAAGACGATCTCCATCGCAAGGGGCAGGATTTGGTAGAGAACAGAGTGGACAAGATTGTCCAGAGCTTTTTCTCCACGAACGATAATGCTCTGCTTGACGCCGGAGTTCTCGCTGATGAGTTGTCCGATCGAAAAGCCGAGCAATTTCTCGAGCATGACTTCTTGCATGCGCCGTGGAATTTCGTAGTCAACGTGTGCAAGTTCGTAGCGATCTTGTGTCCACTGTAGTACCCCGGATCTCAAGATCCAAAGGATGAGTGATAAGATTGCGAGAATTCCAACTTGGCGTATCGGAACCTTTTGGACCAACCCGTCAATAATCTTGCTCTGAAGATATGGCATGCATGCATTTAGGGCTTGTGAAAGGACAATAAATCCAAACACGCCAAGCATGGGGAGCAGGAGAGGTTTATAAATCTCGTATGCTCGTTTCAGAAATAGCCTCAATGTAAACTCCTGATGAAAGTGGGCATTGCCCGGATGGGGTGGGGAAGAGTATCAGAGTGAGCTGATGTGAAGGTTCAATGGATCTTTCGCAATTATAGCATATAAATTGGGTATGTGTCAATTTTAAAAACTGCAGCTAGAGGAATAAAAAAGCCGCCTGTAAAGGCGGCTTTGGTTTGGCGGCGATCAATGTTCTCCTGGCTCCGGCCACCCTTCACTGTGCCCGACGCTTGCCTCGACTTTTTCTTCTTGCTCCCGAACGAACTCAAGCAGTGACGACTGAACTTCGTCCGGCTCTTCGCACTCAAGCGCTCTCGCTAGGAGAGTCGCGGCAAGCATTCCTCGTTCGACTTCTCCTGTTGCAACCTTGTATGCAACTTTGTGGGCTGCCTCGGTTACTGCAACGAGTCTGTCAGAATGTAGTCCCACTGTTTCCTCCGTTTTTGAAGAGTTACTCTTCGGAATCTGAGTGACGTTTCCGCTGTGGCATATGCCAGCCAGCAGGAATTTCGGTCGGGCCTGGTGCGGGCAGTGGCCTCGCAAATTGGTCTCTGCGATCAAGTGCTGCCTTGAGCATCGGGTTCTCAGCAGATGGTTCGGGCTTACTTGTTGGTTCAATACCTTGGGTGTTCTCGCCCTCGCCTTGGAACGACCTACTTTTTTCTCCGAAGGTGTCCCTGGGGACGGCGAATTTCAGCAATGCGCGTATCACCGAGAACTTGGTTTCGTTCCGCAGCTTTTTTGTCAGTATCGCCGCAGCAATGGAGAGCCGCTCTTCAGAGTCACCCGTTGCTTCGCGTGCGGTTTCGAGCGCTGTCTTGATATGGGAATTGATTTTCCCTTCACTCATATCCACGAACATTCTCCTCAAAAAAGTGATTGAAAAAAGTTTTTATTCCTTCGCCTTCCTCCCTTTCTTTTTCCGCGCGATTGCTGCAGCTGCTCGTTTGTCGACCTCATCGATGTACTCAATCATTGTTTCTTCGATATCGCTTGTATCGAAACGAGCTAGTGCACGTCCCAACAAAAGTGTTGCGACTGGCGCAACTGACCCGGGTGTTGTTACGTGAGAAGCAGAGATTGAGTCGGCTGCTCGAATGAGCTTACCTAGCCTATCTTTGTTGAACTTTGCGAATGCCATGAGGCGCTCCTCTCAATGAACAGTGTGTTAGGTCGGGACGACCTGCTGTTGTTCTGGTGCGAATTCTACACTGATTTGAGAATCTGTCAATTTATATAGCTTGTTTCTCTATGAGGTTTTCGAAGGGGATTTCAAGCGCAGCGAATGCCGCATTTTTATGAATTGCACCGTGGTCGAGAATGAGGAAATAAGGGAGCCCCGATTTGTCCAGACGTGCGATGCCCTCGACTCTTCCCAGCAAAATAGAAATAGTTGCCTCTGAGTCAGCTTTCTCGCATGTGGTGGCGATTACGGTTGCGCTCATAATTCCATGTGCATTTTCTCCTGTACGCATGTCCACAAGGTGATGCCATGGTTTGCCCGCATGTTCTCCATGAGTTTGATAGACACCTGAGGTCGCAATGCCGACATTTTTTACGCCAACTGCCGCCACAATCGCGCGGGGATCACGCGGATCTTGGATGGCAATATTCCACCGGTTGCCATCTTCAAATTCCCCGTGAGTTACGATGTCACCGCCCGCATTAATCATAA
>JBAZWG010000006.1 GCA_041660505.1 Candidatus Paceibacterota bacterium | reverse complement strand
ACCAGAGTGCCCTCGAATATGTAGCTGCACGAAAGAACATGAATGTTTACCATTCGATGGTCGACTTCTTGTTTTGCGAATTGTATCCTAAATGGCGCGGATCATGCATGCGCTTTTATTTAGGGAGCGGTCCTCTGCTTAAGGAACTACTTGGTTCCGAGCAGATTGAGGACTTCGACAAGAAGCTAACTACCGCTCTTACTGTTGCCCGCACTTTGTTTCGCGAGCAGCGTTGCAAAAGCTGGTCGCGCTACCGATTTGAGGTAAAGAAGGTTTTACAAGCAGCAGCATAACTCGCCAATGGCGACGGGAAAACCCGTCAGCTGTATGGCGGGTTTTTTCTTTGTGGATAATTTCAAATATTGCCGAAAAAATTATTATTTACCTCACCCCAAACACCTCCTCAATCCTCTCTCTTTTCAGCATCTTTGTAATCTTATGCGCCAGGAGCAGGGAAGGGTTATAGCGATTTTGCTCCAAAGAAATTATTGTTTGCCTGGACACGCCAACAAGCTCTGCAAGTTGCTCTTGCGTTATTCCAAGTTTATTTCGATAGAAAGCAATTTTCGTTTCCATGCTGATTAATTCTTTTTGTCGAGATAAATATTCGAAACCATTTTTACCACAACTCCAACAAGGAGAGCAGCTAGGATGACAGGGTCAACATATTTTGTGCCATGGGCAGCACTAACTGCAGCTTGATAGCCGATACCAATTGTTAAAACTGCGAGAATAGCCCAGAGTGCATTGCGTTCAGATATCGCTTCATGCATACGATCACGCTCATCGCGCGGCATTTTGATAATGATATGAATAAAATCCACACAGCCTATAATTGCCAAAATAACGAGAAGGAGCGTACGCAGCCCTCCAATAACAGGAAGTGCCGTAATCAAAAAGAATAAAAGCACAAAAGCGGTGATATATGCCCAACCTTGCCACGTTGCCGGGGTGAAGCCCCACCCTGTATACTTGCGCCTCTTGAACCATTCTGGTTTTCCAATCATATATTTATTATCTTATTAACGTTAATGTAATATATATTATACGTAATAAATATATTACACAAGTGGTGCCTGTGGATAACTCCCCAAGGCCCGACCTTGGGAATGAAAAAGCCGCCTTTGTCGTGCGGCTTTTGGGTGGCAGGTCTAATCCGGGCATGGGCACTCGGGGAAGTAGCGTAACCCATTGATGGTGCGGAAGCCTAGGTGCTTGGCAGTCTCGTCGTCGAGTTCGGCTGCTGTCCTTGGGTGTTCAGTGAATGTGACACTGCAGTTGCCGAGGATGGTAGCATTTACTTTGTCTTGGTCCATGATGCCCTCCTTGAGGAAACGAGATAAGTGGTGAAAAGAATTCCTCTGATTCGAAGCCTACGCTCGCGTAATTATTTTGTCAATTTTCGCTACAAAAAAAGCGGCTCCACTACTGGAGCCGCTTGCTGCTTACTTTGCGAGCTACAAGACAAAGTCTTGCTGCTCGCTCAGATACTGATAGACCTCGCAACGTTCTGCGAGTTCTTCGTGGGTACCGCAGTCCACGAGCTTGCCTTTGTCGAAGACAATCACCTTGTCCACGTTTCTGATTGTACTGAAACGATGGGCAATAATGATTGTTGTTCGGCCCTTTGATACCTTGTTGATTGACTCCTGAATCAGTCGCTCGTTTCCAGAGTCCAGGCTGCACGTTGCTTCGTCAAAGATCATAATTTGCGGTTCTTTGACGATTGCTCGTGCAATTCCCACACGTTGACGTTCACCACCCGAGAGTTTCACTCCGCGTTCGCCAATCACCGTGTCAAAACCTTTTTCCAAACGATGGAAGAATCGGTCAAGACACGACATTTCAGCTACTGCATTGAGCTCATGGTCCCCAAAATCTGCGGCATGACCATTTAGGTTGTAGGTGATGTTGTACCGCAACGTCTGGTCAAATAGGCCAACATCTTGGGCGACGATGCCTATGGCCCCACGATAGTGCTTGAGGTCAAGGTCTCGCAGGTCATTGTCGTCCACGGTGATTTGCCCAGATTCTGGATCTTGCGCACGGATGAGCGCGTTTACCAGGGTAGATTTACCCGCTCCGGATTCGCCGATGAATGCGACTGTTTCTCCCGCCTCAATGACAAAGCTGACGTCGTCGAGCGCGGGGCCAACTGCTGTTGGCGTTGTCGTCTCGGTTTTGTCGTCCTCCTCATCACTTTGCGAGTCTCTGCCGCCGTAACGGAAGGTCACGTTTTTGAACTCTATCCGTCCGGCAAATTTCTCCGGCCGAATCGGGTTTTCAATCTCGGTAATGTCCGGCTTGATAGCCAGCATGTCGAAGTATTGCTTTGCGGAAGTGTAGTCTTGGATAGACCTACGATGAATCTGGCTCAAGCTTCCAAGATTGCCAGTGGCATTCACTGTCCATGTCATAAACAGGACAAATTCGCCAATCGAGTATTTCCCGTGAAGCCCTCCGACGATTACGATGCTCAACACGATAAATCGCGCAATCACGGGCAGCGTATTTCGAATTGCAGCCCAGACTATGTATCGGTTCCACACGCTTCGTGCAAAATCAAATGCGCCGCCCAGGCTTTCCTTGCATTCCCGCTTGGCACGTTCTTCTTGTGCGCTTGCGATAATGAGACCGATGTTTCGAAGCGTTTCGCCGTGGAGTCTTTGATCTGCGACAAAAAGCTTTTCGATTTGTACCATCTCGTCCTTGAATTTTCCGTTTAGACGAGCAACAAAGCCGAGGTATACAACGACAGTCGTTGCGACAACAAGGCCTATGGGTATGCTCCAGTAAAACAGGAGCGCCGTTGCCAAGAGGATCTCCATCGCAAGGGGTAGAATCTGGTAGAGAACAGAGTGGACAAGGTTGTCCAGCGCTTTCTCTCCACGAACGATAATGCTCTGCTTGACGCCGGAGTTCTCGCTGATGAGTTGTCCAATTGAAAAGCCGAGCAATTTCTCGAGCATGACTTCTTGCATCCGTCGTGGAATTTCGTAGTCCACGTGCGCTAGTTCGTAGCGATCTTGTGCCCACTGTAGTACTCCGGATCGCAAGACCCAAAGGACCAGTGATATGATTGCAAGAATTCCAACTTGGCGTATCGGAGCCTTTTGGACCAACCCGTCGATGATTTTGCTCTGCAGATATGGCATGCATGCATTTAGCGCCTGTGAAAGGATAATAAATCCAAACACTCCAAGCATGGGGAGCAGGAGAGGTCTGTATATCTCATATGCTCGTTTCAGAAATAGTCTCAAAGTAAACTCCTGATCAAAGTGGGCATTGCCCGGATGGGGTGGGGAAGAATATCAGAGTGAACTGATGTGAAGGTTCAATGGGTCTTCAGCAATTATAGCATATAAATTGGGTATATGTCAATTTTAAAAATTGCACTAGAGGAATAAAAAAGCCGCCCTATAAGGGCGGCTTTGGATTGGTGGCGGTCAATGTTCTCCTGGCTCCGGCCATCCTTCACCGTGCCCGACGTTTGCCTCGGCTTTTTCTTTTTGCTCCCGAACGTACTCAAGCAGTGACGACTGAACTTCGTTCGGCTCTTCGTACTCAAGCGCTCTGGTCAAAAGAGCAGCGGCCAACATCCCTCGCTCGACTTCTCCGGTAACAACTTCGTATGCAACTTTGTGAGCCGCTTTGCATATTTCGACGAGTTTGTCCGAATGCAGTGGCATTGTTTCCTCCGTTTTTTTAAGAATTATTCTTCGGAATCTGGGTGACGTTTCCGGTGTGGCACGTGCCATGCGGGAACTGATTTCGCGGGAACCTTTGGAATTCCACCAGGTCCCGGTGGGGGATGCGGCTTCGCAAATTGGTCTCTGCGAACAAGTGCTGCCTTGAACATTGGGTTATCAGCAGGTGGTTCTGTGTTGCTTGCCGGTTCAATATCTTGGGGGTTCTCGCCCTCGTTTTTGGGCGAACCCCTTTTCCCTCCGGAGGTATCCCCAGGAACAGCGAATTTCAGCAATGCGCGTATCACCGAGAACTTGGTTTCGTTCCGCAGCTTTTTTGTAAGTATCGCTGCAGCAATGGAGAGCCTCTCCTCAGAGTCACCCGTTGCTTCGCGTGCGGTTTCAAGCGCTGTCTTGATATGGGAATTGATTTTTCCTTCACTCATATCCACGAGTATTCTCCTCAAAAAAGTGATTGAAAAAAGTTTTTATTCCTTCGCCTTCCTCCTTTTCTTTTTCCGCGCGATTGCAGCAGCTGCTCGTTTGTCGACTTCATCGATGTATTCAATCATTGTTTCTTCGATATCGCTTGTATCGAAACGCGATAGTGCACGCCCCAACAATAGTGTTGCGACGGGTGCGACTGACCCGGGGGTTGTCACGCGTGAGGCAGAGATCAAGTCGGCAGCTCGAATGAGCTTATCCAACCTATCTTTGTTAAACTTTGCGAGTGCCATGAGGTGCTCCTCTCAATGAACAGTGGTTGTTAGGTCGAGATGACCTGCTGTTGTTCTGGTGCGAATTCTACACTGATCTGCGAACTTGTCAATTTATATAATTTGCTTCTCTGTAAGATTTTCGAAGGGGATTTCAAGCGCTGCGAATGCTGGATTTTTATGAATAGCACCGTGGTCGAGTATGAGAAAATAGGGGAGGCCCGATTTGTCCAGGCGAGCGATACCATCGACTCTTCCCAGCAAAATAGAAATAGTTGCTTCTGAGTCTGCTTTTTCGCATGTGGGTGCGATCACCGTTGCACTCATAATCCCATGTGCATTTTCTCCTGTACGCATATCCACAAGGTGATGCCATGGTTTACCCGCATGTTCGCCATGGGTTTGATAGACACCGGAGGTAGCCATGCCAACATTTTTTACGCCAACTGCCGCCACAATCGCGCGGGGATCACGCGGATCTTGGATGGCAATATTCCACCGGTTGCCATCTTCAAATTCCCCGTGAGTTACGATGTCACCGCCCGCATTAATCATAA
>JBAZWG010000005.1 GCA_041660505.1 Candidatus Paceibacterota bacterium | reverse complement strand
AACCCGCTTCTTCATCTTTGCAACGTGGGATTTTGTTTTAGTTGAAAGTAGTAGCGCAATACGACGATGATCCTTTGGGTCCTCCTTTCTCACCACATAGCCACTTGCCACAAGACCGTCTACCAACTGTGTCGCCGCGCTACTTGAAATAGCAAGAGCAGTCGCAATGTCTTTCACGGTGCCACCAGTACCCTGCTCAATGAGCATCAGCGCCCCCCACTGAGAAGGAGTAATCCTCGGTGCCGACATGCAATTTGCTACACCAGGTGCTACGCGCCTTCGAAACGAGTGCAGGCCCTCCATTAGTTCATTTATTTTTTCTTTTCGGTTTACCATATATGGCGCGTACGAGATATGTAAGTATCTTACTAAATGCGTCTAAATAGTCAAGAAACTGTACGATATATTTCTACTTCAGGAGCGGGGCAAGAACCGGGTAAATGCGGTCAGCAATAATTTGATACCCTGCATTATTGGGATGTATTGCATCGGACATATAATTTACATTTCCAAATAGACCAGCCAAAACATCGGGAACGAAAGCGGTGTGATATGTTTGGCTCAAATTTTGGAACTCAGGGCCAAAGCGATCATTGAACAATCCGCCGCGCACGCCCAGAAGCAGCACCACTGCCCCACGTGCCTGGATGTTCTGTATGAGGATTGCAAGATTATTGTGCGTCTCAGTAATCGGAATTTGTTTTAGATGGTCGTTACCGCCAAGAAGCAGCAGAACGACTTTCGGATTGTAGTTATCAAGCTCCCCTATCCGTGCAATACCATCCACCGTTGTGTCACCAGAGCGACCAAGGTTGGTAATTGGCTGGCCAATTTTAGCAGAAAGCAGTGACACAAAATCGTTACCATCAGTTGATCCCACACCTTCGACAAGACTATCGCCGTATGCAATGACATCCGGGTTCGGTGACGGATAATTTGTAAGTAAGTCGGGGTTCCCCGATGATCTAAAAATAAACACTCCTATCGCAGCAATGAGGATAACACCAAAAATAATTATTAAATATTTCACGTTATTCTATTTTGCAAATCTGGAAAACTTATTATTTTCGTCTACCAAAACTATCTGGGGGACAATAGGCTGATCGCTCAGCTCAAAGCCCATGATCACCACGACCTCACCAGTTTTGATAAGGTGGGCAGCTGGCCCATTCATGCAAATAACCCCAGAGTCTGCCTCCCCCATGACCACATACGTCTCGAGTCGTGCCCCAGAGCTTAGACTGGTAATCAGCACCCGCTCTCCCTCCCAAAGACCCGACTTCTCCACTAAATTTCTATCAATAGTTACGCTACCAACATAATTCAAGTTCGCCTCGGTAACTTTTGCACGGTGAATCTTAGATCGAAGAAGAAATCTCATATAATTGATTATCTTACCATTATTCCAAATCTCACGCATATGCAATATAAAAACCCCGAGCAGGCTTGCTGCTCGGGGTTTGGGTAACTTTTGATCGTCAGACTATAACTGCTTGCGCTGTCTGTTCTCCGACGCCAAAAATCCGTTTGTAACGCTCAACTTCATCTTTCGGTCCGGTCGCCTTGGTAGGGTTATCGGACAGCTTCACGCACGGCCGACCGTTTGCTTCGACAACCTTGCATACCATCGAGAACGGCCGAAGCAGTTCATCGCCGGTGTGACAACCACGGAAGTCATTCATGAAGAGCGAGCCCCAACCGTGCCCCGGATTGGTACGCTCGTGAAAATATTCATCGAGCATAATCATCGGGTCAACGTCGAGACCGTCTGAAAACAGAATCAGCTTTTCCTTCGGGTCGGCGCCATGGCTTTCAAACCATTTCAAATACAGTTCACCTCGGGACACAGAGTCACCAGAATCCTGGCGGACACCACGCCATGAAGCCAGCCATGCTGGAGCATTGGCAAAGAACTGTTCGGACGTGTACGTGTCGGGAAGCATGATGCGCAACCCTTGTCCGTACATTGCTTCCCAATCTTTCAGAACTTGGTATTGCGCGTTGCGCATTTCCTCGTCCCCGTTTGCCAAGGCAGTAGCAACCATCGGTAATTCGTGTGCGTTGGTGCCGATTGCCGGCAGATCGTGATGAAACGCCATCCACGTGTTTGACGTCCCCGTGAACTGCGCACCCATCATCTCTTTTGTGAGACCAACAACCCACTCCTGCCACAAAAAGCTATGACGCCTGCGCTGCCCAAAATCCGCAAAGCGAATATTCGGATGACGCAAAAGTTTTTCCAGCTTGGAGTAAATCTTGTCCTTGGCACGAGCATAAATGATCTCGAGCTCATGAGCAGGGACATCGCGTAAGATGCTGCGATAGTAGAGCTCCGAAATAATTGCGAGCGCTGCTGTTTCCCATGGCGATACATCAACCCACGAACCGGAGAACGTGAGTTCAATTTGGCCATCCTCCATTTTTAATTGGTATGGCGGCAAGCGGGACGTCCTCAAATAATCGAGATAGTCCTCTTTGAACATGTACTTGTCGTAGAGATCAATACCACGCAAAAAGTAGAGGTCGGTGCGACTGAACTGCAGATCCATCACATAGTCGAGGCAATCACGTAGCTCTCGCTCATTTATGTGCGCTGCAACCGGGATATCCTTGTCCCGGATGATCAGCTTGAACACAACCTGTGTGTCGCGGTAGTACTTCAAGATGAACTGCCCCATTGTGAACTTGTAGAAGTCCACGTCAAGGCGCGAGCGCACGGGCGGGCTAAACGTATGAACGCTTTCCCGCAGTGCTCCCACAAAGTCTATTGGATTCACGGGGTTACCATCCTTCCTGTTTTGAATTGAGGAAATCCTCCTTCAATCGGAGGTACTCGTTCGGCACGTATGCGTCTGCAAGCGTGTCGCGTCGATCGAAACCAAACGCACGCCGCGAGGTAAGAAATACCGGCGGCAACTGTACGCGCTTGAACTCCATGTTGTATCTCTCCCACGCCCATTCGAGGTTTTCGACGACCGCTAGGGGCGAAGCAAAATACTTGCGCAGCGTTCCTGGTAGACAACCAATGTCTTGCTCCAGGGTTCCTGCAACGAGCCGCTGCATGACCGTGGTAATATCCCACCGCCCTTCGATAAACATCCGGAGAAGCTCATCGTGGTATTCATAGAAGATCGGGTCACCCTTTCCTTCATCCACGTTTTGGTCCTTCGAAAGTTCTGCGCTCGGGACAATGTCAATGGTCCCCTGAGGAACCACGTCCGCTTTTTCCAGACTATTCATGTATCGAGCGAGTGCATAGATTTGCCCTTTCCACAGATCGCCCAGAAACGCCGCCGCGCCGGCGGCGTCGCCGTAAAGCGTGAAGTAGTTAAGCGCGACTTCAGTTTTGTTCCCGTTGTTCACGAACCGGCCATCAGCACACGCAGCAATCCCCGCCAACATAATCCCGCGCTCTCGTGCTTGAATATTTTCCTTCACCAGCATCGAAGGATCCGGATAGCTTGGCGCAAGTGCTGCCAAACGTTCCTCATAGAGTTTTTGGATTGGCACTACGCGATACTCGACACCGAGTGCCTCTGCACACTCTTGTGCGAGAGCTTTTGTTGTTTCTGAATTGAACTCAGTCGGCATGTTGATAGCGAGCACATTCTCTCTTCCAATTGCTCGAACAAGAAGCGTTGCAGAAACCGCCGAGTCAATACCGCCAGACAAACCAATGACGACCTTCTTTCCCGAAGGGAAAAAGGACCGCATGGCCTGCACAGTAGCGGCATAGATATCTTCGATGTCACCCGCAGGTGGATATGCCCAAAATGTTCGAGCAGTGCATACCTCGGAGAACGTCTCCATATTTAACAAATAGAGATCTTCCTCGTGCCTTTTTGCGCGCCAGCGAACTTCTCCATTGGCATCTACTAATGACGAACTACCGTCAAACCATACCAGATTCTTACCGTTGTTCTGCAAGCCAACTGCGTTGACATACAAAATCGGTAAACCAGAATCTTTGACACGGGCTTTGAGCATGCGCTCACGCGCGCGCCATTTCCCTTGTGTCCATGGTGAACAGGAAATGTCGATCAATAGATCAATTTTACCTTTGCCGTAAATCTGCGCCGGCTTCGCGAGATATTCGTCGTCCCACAAATCTTCGCAGACTGCAAGAGCGATTGATACCTGCTCAGCACCGAACGAAACCGAAAATGGTTTGAGAATTTCCGCAAGCGGCATATTTTTCTCTGCAGCAAGTAGCACTGCCGAGTAGAAATGTCGCGCATCATCGAAGATGCGGTACTTGGGCATATTTGTCTTGGGGATCCAACCGTTCAAAACGCCATTGGACACCCACTCACCATTGCTTGCGATGAGGGCGGCGTTGTACTTGCGTACGCGGCCATCTTCACCGATACGATCCCAATCAACACGGAGCGAGCCCCAGATGACCAAGATCCCGCGACCCTTCGCGCTCGCTTTACGAATTTCTTCGTTTGCTTGCTCGATTTCACGGACAAAAGCATCATGCTCCCATCGGTCACCAAGAAGGTACCCACTCGTAGCAAGCTCAGGAAACACAACAGCATGTACACCCAAGATTTCTGCATGGGTGATAATATCAAGTATCTTCTTCAGGTTACTTCGTACATCGCCTGGTACCGGACGCATTTGAGCGGCCGCCAGGATCATACTTGATTTCGAGAACATTGTGCCCTCCCTCTCTATGATGGTTGTTGAAGTTTAACTACGTTACAAATTGTAAAAGAACTTAATCTTAAAGACATCCGATACGATATCAGATGCCTTATAAGACGGGGGATCCGAAGATCCCCCGGAAACATTTTAATACAACAACTTCCTGAAGAGCACGGCTACTTCATCTGCAGACTCCAGACAGCGCCATCCTGGATATACACAACTTGATCTCCCCAGTTGGCAAGAGTCATATCGGTGGCAATCTGTTTGTCTTGAATGTTATTGATTGCTCCATTCGTCGGAACAAAAACACTCAAGCGGCCATCTTCGACGATTGTGACACATGCTCCTTTTGGAAGAATCGCGATGTTCAAGTCTGGGGTATCGACATCGCGTTGCCAGATGGTGTAGGACCGATACTCTCGATCCAATGCAATCTCCACCTTGTGCATCTGTCCTTGTGCATCGATGCCGACCACCGTTACAAAACGGTTTCCTGCTTTCGCTGCAATTGGTTTGATGCCATCGAGCTCGGGCACCCGCACTTGCGCGCAGGCGTTGTCTCCAAATGGAGTAATTACAAACGTAGAGCCAAATGCATCTTGAATACCGACACCATCGAACCAACGAGTTGCATTGACCATAGCTCCCCATGTTTGTCCGACTGTCAAAATCGGTTTATTAAACATGTGGAGCGTGAGCTCGGACAACCCCTTGTCAGTGACAACGAACAGTCGATTTTCATACCGCATGAACCGATAGCCGGTGAAATCAAAAGCGATGGTCTCTTGCTGCAGACTTGTTTCGTTGATAAACGAGAATGTGGGCTTTCGTCCGAGACCACCACACGCTGTGAGCCATCCGCCTTGCGCTTTCACAACTTCGCAATCATTTGACGGGACGCTCCCGATTGTTCGCATCGTGGAAAGGTTTATGAGCACCCCTGACTTCAAGAGAGCAACTCCGCACGGGTATATATGGGCAACTGGGTCGCCCACCTGAGCATAGAGTTTCTTGAAAATTAGTGCACCAGTTGCCGTCGTGGTCACCACGCGCATGACTTGCGCCGCGCGTGCGAGTGTCCGCTTATCAAACGGTGATGGCGGCACACTGCGCTCACCCTTTTGGAATGTCGCTTCATACCACTCTAGCAAAACATCGGGAATGCACGAGAAATCGCGAACAGCGCGATTCAAGCGAATCTTCGGATCGAATACCGACGCATTTGCTTTCATACGCAGCTCAAAGTCTTTTGGAAGATACCCCTCAAGGTTCCCTTTGTACGGATGTAGTCCAGAATATACTTGAAAAGTTACGACAGCCCATGCGAACCAGTCCTGCATTTCACCAAACGGAGTAGCGCAGTGCCAATCCCTGATCGACGGCATAATCGGCAGCGTCGGTGGACACAAGCCGTTCAACACCCAACAATCGGTGTCGATCATTCGTGGCTCCGGGCCCTTTGCACCACGAGGTAGTACAAAGTATCCCAGTTCATTCGCATCCACCGTAATCGCGTTGTTCGCATGCGCAAACATAATAATCTCGCGCATACGCTCAACAAGTGTGGAACTATCCGCATCCGTAAAACCCAGACGGCGACGACTGTCATTCGTAAAGATTCGCATAATTGGTTCGGCGTTGCCGCCATGGTCCGCATCGCGAACGAATGGCATATAGTACCCGATCGTCTCCCCCTTAGATCCAAACACAGATCCTTGTGGGGCTACCACATAAGGGTGCTGATGATTTTTGAAGAAGACCAGTTTTTCAGGAACCCTGTTCCAGGATACCTTGCTCTTTGGGTCGTGGTAGATCTTGATCGCGGTATCACCCGCTGCATAAATCATTCCCTCACCGCCTGCGGCAATGTAATTGTCTTGGCGGAGAGTGAGAGGTCCGCGACCTTCGAGAACCACCTTGATATTGCCACCTTGGAGAGCGCTGCTCATGATACACCCCCTTCCGCTTCGTCATTAATAATATGAATGACGGCGTAGGAAATGTCATCGATGGGTCCTTTACCCACCGCCGTGGACTCTTTGATCCCCGCGTTCATCCGCTTTTTTGCGAATGGACCGATGGTTGTCTTGAAGTCTAGGAACGATCGAACCGCATCTTTCCAATCAATGTTACTGACCTGAGCGACACCATCAGAAAAGATGGCGACGAACTCGATCTCATCAGCAACACTGAAGAATGTTTGAAACCCTCGAATACCTGCATCGATGCTGAGAAGTTCGTTCGATACCCTCGCGAGAACACCTGTAGGGTCCATTGTCCACGAACACGCACGAACGACTTTTGCCTGAGCATCACCTCCGTGAGATTGGAGAAAAACCTCCATGTCTTCTTCCTCACGCGCAGGATAAAACGGTGCGTTACCGGGCCATTCATATCGTGTCATTGCAATACTACCGTCGCGATATTTCAGCGCAACGACACCATCACCTTGAACACGAACGAGCCCACAGTATGGAGAGACACAGGCGAACATACTCGTTGCGAGCATGTCGTCTTGGACCAGCCCAAGCAGTAGCCGCGCTTCGCGCAGACGAGCTTGCCGTTTTGCAAGCGCATCGATTGTCGAGAATAAGGTGACATCTTCACCACTATCCCAGTATTCACGAACTGTTTGCGCAGTTGCGAGTACAAGCAGGCGCGAACCAATGTCAGTATTTCTACCGGAAGAGCATCCGTCGGATACAACAGCAAATGCAAATTTGCCATCGCCCGAGACCTCTGTCATCGCATAATCCTGGCAGGGTTTGCCGTTCATTACATGCGCTCTACCGATGCTGAAAAAACTATCAGCGTGCACGTTCATCGTATCACCTTCCTTTTCTACAAATTATTGAGAGCAGTTGCTCCACAATTTGGTTGTTGTATTTCAAAGAACAAACTCTGAAGACGTCCAACGTGGTTAGGCGTCTTATAAAGTGGAGGAAGCCCTTGGGCTTCCTCCGTGTTGCACACATCTGTTGTAGTCGTTAGAACGACGCCGGGATGTTTTGACTTGCGACACCTTTGCCGAGTGCCATTGATTGGCTCGAGACTGATTGACTGATGATTCCGCCAAGCTTTGCAAGTTTTCCGGGAGTTACATCGCCCACATCGAGGTACTGCGTAATGCCGGCCTCCTGCCTGAAATTCTCGAGGAAGCTGCCGCATTGGGCTGTGTTGATGCCGACAAGCACGGTGACGAGTGATTCAATTTGCTCGCCGATGACCGCTTTGTCGATCTCGTCTCTAACCATCTTGGGGGTAGAGACTGACGTGTTGTCATCACCATCGGTGATGAGGTACACGATACCGTTGACATTGAAGATATCTTTGCCGAGAAGGAATTTTCCGTAGGCGAGTGTCGCACCGACCGCCGAGAAGGCTGCGTCGTAGAGCGGCGTCAAACCACCTGGATCGAGGTCCTGGTAGTCCTTATCGGGGTCGATATCCATGACCTTCTTGAAGCCATGGAGTTCCATGATTCCGCCCGGGAAAGCATCCGAAAAGATGATCACGCGCACAAGCAAATTATCCGCACGTGGTGACTTCTTGCACCCCTTGATAGTTGTCCGGAGTGTCTCGAGGAGCTGACTCGCGAAAAGTCTCGTTGAGCCGGTAACATCGATTGCGATTGTTACCAGTGTGTATTCGGTCGAGAGGAGATTTGCAATACGAGCCCCGCGGAAGGTGAAGTTGCTGCCGGCAATGCGGTGCTCCTCCATACCGGGATCAGTAATGTTGAGTCTGGGCATGGTGCCCTCCTTTTTTCAGTGTTGGTTGTGGATTAGGCCAAAAATTCGACGGTGTTCGAAATCTGCATACCGCGCGCCGTCATATCCTTCACGAACTGAGCGGCGATCGCCGGGAAATCCGGGCCGTTGCCAACTTGCGGAACAGGCGACATGCCATCAGTTAGCAGCACGAACTTCTTGACTTGGTCATCACCGATGTTGTCGGCGATCTGTTCGACCGTCGACTTGACGCAGTGACTTGAAGCTTCACCAGCAACCGCAACGATGTCCGCATCTGCGAACACCTTCAGGAATTCGGTGTTGAGCCCCGTCGAAGGATCGTCGGGGTCCGGAACTTCGGCCATCAAAGCACCGTAGTGCTCGGTGTACGAGTTCGTGCCCTTCACCACGTAGTCGACGTTGGCAAACTGGGAACCTTCCCAGCGTAGCAGCGCGGCCATGAGATCTTCCTGCACGTTGTGGCCCGGAGTGCCAATGAGGCAGTGCTCGGGCCAGACCATGAGCGGGTACTTGCCGCCGGCCTTGAGGGCCTTGGCGTAGTCGATGAAGCGTCGGACGTCGTGCGGGTTGCGCGGACGCCAGATGCCATTCACGAGATCGTCATCCGAGATGATGGTGAACGGGGACGGCGCGTTGCCGTTCTCGTCGCGCCACATTCCGGGGTGCCCGACATCGATCTTGCGATGCGAGTCGAGTGTCACGTGGATGTCCTCGAACTTGTGGCCGATGCGGTCGATCATGGTCGCAACACGCGCCATGTCGTCATTCGCGCCGGGAACCGGCAAGGCCGAGCCGGGGCTGGGCATGAAGTCGCGCTGCGGGTCGATGATGAGCAGGTGAACTTTCAGATTCTTTTTCATGGTACTTCTCCTTGCAAAGTCGAGCATCGTTGCTCGACTGGGTTGAGGTTGTACTGCAAAACTTCCGTGCACCTTATGTGCGAAGTCTCTACTCCTTTCTTTTCGAGTTGTTACAGATGTGTGATTTCAAGGAACTTATACAGAGTGCTATACTCTGATAGTGTCTATCATACACTATCTATTTTATTATGCAAGAGCCGGTGGCACTCTATAACATTTTTGACAATTTGTCAAAAGCAGCGCCCTCCCCCGATCAGGTAATAAAAAAACACCACGGGGTAACCGTGGTGTCGACTTCAAAACAACTGTTTTGAGGCCAATTTTAATGGCCGAGCTGGTGGAGTAGCAACTCCCCTAGTGGACGATGCCATGGGGTGAGAACTTCCAACAGGTCTTCGTATGCGACCCAGTGAACCGAGTCTGCATCATCACCGGGCTGTGGGTTGCCCCCGAGATATGCAGACATGTAAAACGTGGTCATCACGCCGTCGGGAGTATCCTTGTATCGCGGATCGTCAATTGTAATCGTATCGATATACCTAGGAAAGCCGGTACTAACACCAAGCACTTCCTCCTGACCTTCGCGGATGGCAACTCTTACTGCCGCTAGGTCAGTTTTTTCAGCATGACCGCCAGGAAACGAAAGTTTCCCGCCATGGCATTTCTTGCCAATCAGGAGCACACGCCGCTGCGCTACATCCACGATTGCTAGATCGCTGGTAGCATACATAAACGGCGGACGATGCTCCATCTCGTAAATGATCGCCGCGCGAGCATCGGCAGTATTCGGAAACTCAAGTGACTTGCGTGCAAGTGTTCCACTGTTGGGAAAAAGAACTCTGACTTCCTGCGTCGCATACACGCCAGTCGTGTAGTGTGGGATGAAACTATCTCGCGCACCGTAGAGGATCGCAGATCGTCCGGGGAATGTTCTCTGGATTAATGCGTCCAGGCTTTGCGACCACATCACACTAGAGAACGGGTGGTCCTCAAGCGGAACAACCGTAAATTTCTGGTCAGGAAACGATTGCTCGAGCATGACCAGACGTTCTGCGAACGTGAGCGGATCTCGCCTTGTGCGAACGCCGCGGCGAACACCAAGCACGATCAGAACATCTTCGTGGCGCTCACGCACATGCGAAATGAGGTGCATGTGCCCTGCGTGAAGCTGACTTACTTGAAACCGTGCAACGATGACCCCAACGGGACCGGGTGCTGCTTTCTCTTTCATACAAACCTCCGTTTGTGTTGTTACTGATTGTTGTGGAAAGAACTCTTACCAGCCCCATTAGGTTGGCACGATTCGAGCAATTATTATTGCTCGAATCGTGCCAACCTAAATTAAATTACTTCTATTTCTTTAACATCCGTAGAAATAAACTTGTAAAGCTGCGCCGGTCGAAATCTTCCCCCGGTAAACTTCCCCGTAACTGGAGAAACTATTCCCAGTTTAAGAACTTTCTTACGAAAGTTTCGCTTATCCAAATTCGCGCTCAATATAGCTCCGTACATATTTTCAAATTCCGTAAGGGTGAACTCTCTCGGAAGCAATTTCGCCAAAACAGTCGTATAGGTAATTCGTGAGCGAAGACGCTTTGTGGCAAATGAAAGTACCTCGTTGTGATCATATGCAAGTTTTTTCGCTGATACCACAGGAGACCACCATGCAGTAGCAGAGTTAGACTGCTCTTCTTTTGAAAGTTTCTCCCATGGCACCAGCGCAAGATAGGCAACCGCAACCACACGCCCGCGTGGATCACGATCAACTCGGCTAAATGTATAGAGCTGCTCAGCATAGAGTTTTGATGCCGCAATCCCTGCCTTGTCTTCAACATGACGGCGAGACGCATCCTCTGCGGTTTCGGAGGGATTGATAAGCCCTCCAGGAAGCCCCTTTGTATCTACAAAAAAAGGCGGGCGATCAACCTTAGTTAGGCGCACCAGAAGTTTGCCATCGTTATAAGTAAATACGACAGTATCTGCTGCAATGACCGCAAAGCGGATCGGTTCTTTATTAGTTTCTTTCACGCTTTATAGACTATACTCAACGGGAGATATTGTCAATAGTACACTACATCCCCTTCTTCTCGAGATAGGAGAACCACTTTTCGTTGAGTGCCTTGACCGGGTCAATTCCCTCACTGTCGGCAAAAAGGAGAAGGTATGCAAAAACATCCGCAAACTCGTGCGAAAGCATCTCCTGAATCTCTGCTTTCGTCTTTCCCTTCTGGCGACCGCGGTCGGTGAGCATTAAGTATACCTGCATGCACTCTCCCCACTCTTCGGTGATTTTAAACGGAATATAATCCCGATCCATTTTCACATCAGGATATTCTACTTTGTACTGTGCTTGTACTTTCTTTGCCCTCTCAACTAATTCCGTAAGCTGTGTTTTATCCATTGCGCTAGTATATACGAATTTATAGTTGCAATGAAGTAGCACCAAAACAAAAAGGGTAGGCCCCAAGGCCTACCCATCGATTCCAACATGTTTGAGATCACGAAACAGTTCCGGCATGAGATCTCTGTTTCTCTCGGCTTTAGGCGGCTTTTCGTCCACCGGTCGTACTTCGCTCCATGGCACCGGTGTGCAAGGAAATTGCTGAGAGACTCCCGAAATCACAATCGCCTCTATCGTTGTCCCGATGGTCATCACCAAATAGTCGCGATGCGTGCCATCGAGCAAAATGTGGCGATCACCCTGAAGCTCAACGAGCGGTGGAACATAATGTGCAACCGCAGCAACTCCATCCTTGGTCAGCCCGTGAGCGATGAAGGCGGTGCATTTCGCTACGCCATTGGTCAGCAAGAACCCGGTGAGCTTGCCGTTAAATGTCTCGAGCAAGTTGAGGCACTTCTTGCGCTCAACAAAGGTCTGCGCGACGAGCACCCCTCGTGGGTCCATCCGTAGCGAAGTGAATACCGCATTTTTGTACGGGAATATATCCGGTTTGCCCAAGAGTGGCACGCCACGCAGCATGGCAGCCAAATAGTCCTTTGGCATAACGAGGACTTGGTCTATCACTGCCAACTCACGCAAGCCAACTACAGCAGCAGAGTTTTGCCAAGACCTAAAAAGGTCACCCCTGCTGATTCCTGTCCTATTGCGAAAATCTTCAATCTTTACCGGTTCCAAGGTACCCTCCTTTATGGTCTATGCGTAGGTTACCACAAGTGTATAATAGCAACAATGAACATCGGCCTCGATTTTGACGGCGTAATTGCCAATACGGGTTTCATCAAAAGTCTCGCAGCGAAGCGGCTATTCCAGAAGGAACTTCCGATTTCTTGCGTAAAAACATCTGTCGCTATTGCCAACAATATTTTGACTGATGAGCAATATAAAATACTGAGAAGAGAAATATACGATAACTATTCTTGGCTCGTTGAGACTCCCGCAATTTCGAAATCAATAGAGTCGATGAACGCACTAATAAAGAGCGGACACAAACTAGAAATTATTACTGCCCGCTTCCCTGAAGGTCGGGAGCACATTGAATCGTGGCTCGCAAAACATTCTATTAATGTCCCTCTCACTTGTGTCGGTTATGGAGTATCAAAAGCACAGTCAGCAAAAGATTTGGATATCTTTGTGGAGGACGATGCGAAAAATTTGGTCGGACTTATTAAGTATGTCCCCAAATTATTCCTTTTTGACCAACCGTACAACCTCGATGAAGAAGTTCCAATGGAAATTGGCCGTGCAAAAGATTGGGATGACCTACTGTCAAAAATCGAATCTCTGTAAACAAAAAACCCACACAGCTGTGTGGGTTTTTAACAATCGCTCTTTGGCTCCCAATATGCAAACTCATGTTCTGCATAATAGCCTTCTCCGTCTTTGCGCAGCGAATGAAAGACAAAGTAATAATCTCCCTCTGGGCGCTTCTGCCACGTGCCTGGAGTAAATATTACTTTGGGATCGTCAAAATTTACGGCAATGCCTTCCACTCTTTGCGGATCAAAATTCTCCAAAACCAACGAGCACGCGAGCTCGTTGTAGTTATATATGTACAAATCGAGTCTCATCGATGCCTCCTTCTCACCTAACAATGCGCTCAAAGAGTACCTGTGTCAAACAGTAGCAACAGCTTTTTTACGATACAAAATTCATTGAACTCATCCCACCCAAAAAACAAGATTACCTGGTGTGGTCCACTATACCCATGTTAATCGTTCCGATGGCCCGAGAAAGGGTCAGAAACTGCTCCTTTAATCGGTCATACTCCTCGCCTGGAATCTCATCTTTTAGAACTTGCAGTTTAGCAAAAATATCATCTCGTACCTTTCTTGCCGACTTTCTCACTTCGCTATTCATTGCCTCCTCGGCCGTCTTGGTAAGATACAGTGTTGCGAGAATTTCATCATTCATAACAGGAGAGAACATCGACTCAATTTCTTCAACTTGCGAGGCAAGAGCGGCCAAGCCAGCTTCTGCTTGTGCTTGCAACTCTTGTTTCTCTTCTTCCATTAGCACCAGTAGCCTATCAAGATAGTGTGTGGATTTTCTTTTTACCACTTCGTCAGAAAGTGCATTGATCGCATCTCTAAGCGCCTCCTCATCAAACAACACCTCCACATCTTTCTTTGTAGAATTTATCCACCAAGATTCAAAAGTCTCAAGATAATAAACATCGCCTTTTTCATTTTTGGTATAGTTGCCCGCGTTTGAATCAATACTGAAACCTAGTCCGATGCGTTCGAGTTCTAGGTCTAATTTACCCGCTTCTGCCCCCATCTCACTAATAATTTGTTTCCTGGCGGGTTCTTCATCTTTGCCAGATCGGCGCATTCTCTGCAATAGTGCTTGCCCTGCTGAGTGCGAAATGCGCTCAGAATCAACCGCCTGCTTGCCGTCAGTAGCTTCTCTAACTTGGTGAATATCTGGTATGTTCCGAGGCAGAAGCAAGTGGGCTATTTTAGTAAGATAGTATCTACCCTTTAGCTGGCGAGGTGTTTCTTTGTCCATCCACTCCTTTCTCACAGAAATAATACCCTTTTCGTTTTTAGGGCCAACAAAAACTTTTTTCTCAACACCCTCTCCCAGGAGTTGTAACCCTGCAGGCTCGAATCGTTCTAATCTCATGTTCACGACATTATACCAAATTACTAGTTATTTCTGCTATTCAATTTTAAACGCATGCGCAGTTTCCGCTGGTGAATCTGGTGAGAGGAGCAGCATGTCACAGTTACGGAACTCAAACTGCGTCAGTGTTGTTTGCCAATCTAAATTGTAATATTTAGCATAGATCATCTTACCAATATCTCCATGGCATACGAGTAGTACATTGCCCAATTGATGATTTTTGTTAATTTTGTCGAGAACCAGCGCCCCTCTCGCCATAAGGTCGGGAAATGTCTCGGCGCCTTCTGGATCCAAAAAGTAGATAACGGTCTCGGTTTTAATAATATCTGGCGCGCATATTGATTCAATTTCCGAGACCATTCGCCCTGTCATAATTCCAAAATCGCGTTCGATGAGCAACTCATCTTTTAGCGGCTCAGGCGCCCCCACTGTTTCAACAATCACTTGGGCTGTTTGAAATGCGCGCGAAAGTGGCGAGCTAAATACTGCGTCGAAAATTATCTCGGCATCTTTGATTTTGTCCGCAATCTCATGTGCCTGCTCGATACCTTTCTCGGTCAGAGGCTCGTCCCTATGACCGTTGAGGATTCCGTTCTGGTTATCCACATTTTGCCCGTGCCGTGCGAGGTAGATTTTTAGCATTTGCGCAGTATAACAAAATATAAAAAAGCCCGCACTGCCATGCGGGCTTCATCACTAGATGAGAAAAAGTATATTGTGAAGATTTGAGCAATAGTAGTCAGCGTTCAGTGTGGATACTCCAGGGCGTAACGTCTGAAGCGTCACCGCACCAAGAGCTTTTCCAGCCTCTAGCTCCTCTCTCCCGTCGCCGACAACGATGACGGATTGAGGAACCCATCCGTATCTCGCGAAGAGAGACGAAAGGACACCGTGTTTACCCTCGTGTGGTTCGTCGATCGCGACGATATGT
>JBAZWG010000004.1 GCA_041660505.1 Candidatus Paceibacterota bacterium | reverse complement strand
TAAAGTCTGTCGGCCCGCTGCCGGCATCGGTATAAAAGGAAATGAGCGGAATCATCGCGTTGATGCCGATACCATCAAGCGTCGCACTGACGACCCCGAGCGCGATGAGAATTATTATCTGCCAACGATACTTACCGAATATGCGCCACAGGACAACAAAGTTCTTGAAGTTTGAGTTTTGAGATGCGTTCATAGAAACGTGTCGTCCATGTTATAGCATATAACTCTTTGGAAATACGAAAGGGTGCAAATCAAATTAGTTTTTTGCCATTTCTGCCATTAAGAGGTCAGCCACCCGCTGCGCATTTTTGCCGTCTACTGGATAATTCTGTTCCATGTGTTTTCTCAGTTCTGCATTTTTTGCACTTTCAGGATCGAGTAACTCTGCGACTGTATCGGCGAGACCATTAACGTCGTCAAGCCCGACACTTGCCCCAAGCGTAACTGGCGGGGGCGGTGTCAAACCTTTCAACGGCACGACAAATCGGGGGTCGGTGATGTGCACAGTCGGTTTGCGACGATAAATGGCATTCAATCCTTCGGTTGAAATAATCATCACCACTACATCGGAAGCCGCACCAACTTTATTAAATCCCAGTTGTCCGACGTTAATACATGCTATACCCGCCTCTCTAAAAATTTTCTGATATGTCTCCCGTGGTGTATTATCGCGAGGATGGACCGTAAATGCAATCCTGAATTTTGCTTTCACTTTTTTTAACTCATCTGCCATTTTTTCAACCAACTTAATGTCGGTGCCCATTGACGCAGACACGAATGTGATAATCTTTTCATCGGGCATCATACTCAATTCTCTTCTGGCATCGGTTTTTAATCCCTCTGTATCTTCCGTAGCAAAACGGTCAAAAGCTGGTTGTCCCGTAATTTCAATGCTCCCCTCCAACTCGGGAAATTCTTTGACAATGATATTCTTCGCTTCGCTGTCCAAAACGCAAATTTTCTTTGGGTACGACAACTTACGCTCTTTGAGTCGCTGCAAAAAACCGAGAGAAGAGGTGTAGTAATCTTCGACCAATATCATGGGTACTTCTGGGTAAGTCGCCACAGCGTACGTTTCCAGTCCCTTTTCTGAAACAGAAGAGTTAACCAGCAACACGTCTGGCGTACCAAGCACCTGGTCCGCACCGAGAGTCATGTCTTGGGGCGTAATGTCGTTCATCGGGAACTCTTTTTCCAGAATTTCCTCCGCCCGACCATCTGTCAGTACCCTCATGATAATCGTGTCGTCGTGATGCAACAACTCCATCACTGGTGCGAGTGCACCGGCACTTCCTGGATCGCGGGAGATGACCAATATATTTTCTTTTTCTCCTTCTGCCTGCGGTTCTGCACCATTTTTGATTTCAAATACTTTAGTCTGAAAAAGATCTTCGCGCCCCTCGATATACGCGAGACGCTTTTTTTCTTCTGGGGGCAATTGACGCAGAAAAGATGGGTGTTCTGTCATACTTTTTTCAGAGCGATTTCTTTGCGCCGCCGTCAACAGGAAGCAATGTGCCGGTGATGCCGGCTGCCTCATCCGATGCCAAGAATGCAGCCACGTATCCCAGTTCTATCGGATCCATAAAATGCCCCGATGGTAATTCGGCTTCTTTTTCTGCCACAATAACTCCTCTGTCGACACTACGACGTCGTGCGGCATCATCAATGAGCTGATTGGTTCGGGCTGTCAAGAAACCAGCCGGCATTAAACTGTTTATTGTAATACCATCTTTGACAACGTCCCAGGCCATAAGTTTGGCGTATGATGCAAGTGCGGCGCGCACAACACTCGAGGTCGCCAACAGTGGGGATGGTTCAAGCGCTGTCGTTGATAAAATATTTACAATTCTTCCCCAGCGACGCTTGCGCATTCCTGGTAACACGATGCTGTATACCCGGATGGTTGATCGGAACAGAAGATCCAGAGCCTCTTCCCATGATTTTTCATTCTGTTGCGAGATGGTGCCGGGTGTTGGTCCTCCGACATTATTGATTAATATATCTATATCTATCTTTTTTGATTGTAGCGTCATTTGCAACTGCTCCAATGCTTCTTTCTTAGACCAGTCGCATGGAATAGTAATGATATCTACATTTGAATATTGGGAGTGGAGAGTATGTGCAGCGGCATTAAGATCAAGTTCATTTCGTGCACACATAACGATGCGGCAGCCCTTTTGAGCAAGTGCTTGGGCACATCCGAAACCTAAACCTTTGCTCGCACCTCCAATCAGTGCTGTTCGTGTCATATAATTATGTGTGAGTTAGGTGATATCTTCATCGGGCAGATACTCGCGCTTAGCAACACTCCCAACTACGCGACTTATATCCCATGCCGGAGTGCCGGTACCTGGCCGCTTATAGCGCACCATCTCCTGCGTGATTGTTTCGCCCCGTACTATGGCTCTAGCGGCCACAACAGATCGACGAATTTTCGCGCGCCATGACTGTTCTTGTTCTCCCATCACACGATCGTATGTGCCCATCATGGCACGTGTCTGCGCGAGCATTTCAAGCACATTCCCCGCTTCGCTACAAAGTATGGCATGTGGACCATCAATTAACTTGGGGGAGAATTCTTCCGCGACATAGACGAACACACTCTCTGCACCCGCCGCGATAGCCGCTGGTAGTGCCTCCCTCGCTGCTGCATGTTGCCCATACGCGACCGGAACACCAACTTTTTCAATAAGGAATGGTATTGCAGACAGGTTAAGTTGTGCCGCAGGTGTGGGAATGGGAAAAACCGTATGAATGAGCCTAACATCAGCTTCAGGATAGGGAGAGCGAATTAATGCGACCGCTTTGATCATCTCGTCAGGCGTTGAAGCTGCAGTGGAGAGATATAGAGGGGCCTTCGTGTCCGCTACTGCAAGATGCAATGGGGTATACGTAATATCACTGCTGAGTACTTTAAAGAAGCTGGCTCCAGCATCGACAAACGGCCGAACGTGTATGGGGTCGAGTATTGCCACCCCCACATGCGCGCCGGCGGCGCGAGCATGGGAAACAACTGCAACGTTATCCTCAAACGAAAGGCAGTTCGACTGTAGCATCTTGGCCCCAGTGGCGTCACGGCTATACGCCAAAGGATCAACAAGAGCTTGGATGGTTAGGTGTGTTGCTCCCTGCGCAATGAGCGTATCGACCATGCGCAACGCCCGGGCCTTATCGCCCAAATGATTTATACCTATCTCAAAAATTGCGAGTGGTGTTTCCATATGTAGTCATTTCAACGACGGTCATTTATGTATTTCCCCTCCTTCCCCGCCAGAAAGTGTTTCATTTTCGCCTCTGCCATGACCCAATCTTCTATCGTATCAATATCGGCTAGTTTTGAACCGTCCATGACATAGCCATACGTGCTCTCGCCCCAAAGGCTTTTATCTCCTTCGAATAGATTCTTTCGGCGGAATCCGTATATAGCTGAATTGATGACATATGATTTCGGCACCTCTTGATTACGATGGATCAGATTTTTAAGAGGAGCATTGTCCCCTACTCGCCCTACTATTCCATTAGAGGCGATGACAAGCTGTTTTGAGTAACTGAAATGTCCAGGCACTTCCGAGATTCCAACGATTGAATCAAAATCGGTTCGGGTCGTAAGGAGTTCTGCAACTTCTCGAATATGGCTCACCGTTCTTCCCACGGCACTCGGCTCGAGCAAAATAAAATTCTCTGGAACATATTTCTCGTCGTCTGCCAGTTTTTGGAGCGTATAGCGCAGAGCGTCGTGGTACGAAAGATTGGTTGCCAACTCTGCGGGCTCCATAAACGGCACTTCTGCACCAGAATGCTTAGCGATTGCCGCTATGTCTGTACTATCGGTAACGACAATGATCCGCTCGAAAATCCCGCTTTTTTTGGCTGCCTCAATGGTCCACACAATGAGTGGCTTACCGAAGAAATTTTTTATATTTTTCCCCGGGAGCCGCTCACTACCCCCCCGAGCACCGATAAGCCCAAGCATAGTCATGTGGTTTTCTCTCCTCGCGCAATAACATCAACAACGACATTACCGACACCCAGTATTGGAATAAGATTTATCTCCGGATGTTCTGAAAAGATCTTTTTACTCTCCTGCGCGATAGCTACGGCCCGATTGAGTGACAGTACGTTTGGATTGAGTATTTTGAGGATAGGAGTAAGTTCCATTGCGCCCTTGACAAGGGCGCGGCGAATATCACCGTCAGAAAGTATGCCGAGCAAAGCGCCCGCGCCGCCAATGACGATCACGCAACCGCGTTTATTCTCGGTAATAGCCATCAGTGCATCGGCAATCGTTGCGTTTTCGGCGATGCAATACGATGATGTGGAGATAATGTTCATAACAATAGTCTAGTACGTAATGCGCTTTACGAGAAGCTCCTCATTGTGCTCAACTGTAGCGATAATATCGACGATATGACGTGCTGATTTTCCATCCCCATAAGGGTTTACACAGTTGCGCATGCTTCGCACAAATTGTTTAGAAAGCGCTTTAGTAATAGCCTTTTTAATCTCCGACACGCTATGCGGTGCATTGATGACATTCTTACCTTGGAGCCGGCCTCTCTCGCGATTGCCTATATTCACTGCGGGCAGTTTAAAGGACGGTGCCTCAAGAATGCCCGAGGATGAGTTGCCGACGAGTACGTCGGCGGCGGCCATGAGGCTAGCATAATCTTCACGTGGCACGTTGGGAAACACTTTCATTGCCGACGTACGTTCCTCCTGTATGACACGCGAGACTGCCGTGCTGCCCGCATCTGAATTACTCATAATAATAACGACTCGAGCATCAAACTGTTTGACCGCCTGCAAGGTGATACGCATCTGCTCGCCCGCTTTCTCAAACTCCTCCGTCACTGGATGTTGTGCGACGAGGATGAGCGGCTTCTTGCTATCCTTGAGCCCGAGTTTTTTAAACAATTTTTTCTTCGGCGTTACGTTGTCGTGCAAGAGATCATCGAGCTGGGGTGCTCCCGTTGTGTGTATGCGGAACGGTTGTTCACCCATGTTGAGTATGCGCTGTGCCGCGTCCTCATTCGCGGCAAAGTGTAAGTGTGCAAATTTAGTGATGGCATGACGCGAAACGCCATCAATGTTGCCGGAGACCTCACCTGCTTGAATATGCCCTACGGGGAGATACAGATGGGCTCCGACAATCGCCGCCATAAGTTGTTCGCCGCGATCGCCGCCGACGAGAACGAAATCCGCCCCCATGCTCCGCAGTATTTCGGGAAGTTGCAACATAAATATGGAAAGGGACTTGACCATGGTGAGATGGTTGTACCCATCGAGTGTGTTATGTATCACCGCATCAATCTTGTAGCCCTCTTTGCGTATCTCTTCGATCGAGGAACCGAAGCGGTCCAGCACATGCATGTTGGAAACGACGACCCCGTAGTCGAGATCGGGGCGTTTCCGTATCTCATTAATGATCGGGCGATAATACCCCCACTCACCTCGTGAGCCGGCAATAATAGCTATTTTCTTGGGCTTTTTTGCCCCCTTTTGCTTGGGACTCTTTGAAACCATAGTGGACGTACTATATACAACACACTTCTATCTTCGCAAGTTTCAGCGAGTTTAAGCAACGTCTCTCCATGTCAGCATTGTGTCTTTAGGAATATCGCGGGTAGCTTTGCGACCGAGAAGTTTGCTTGAATACATCTTGTCTAGGTACTTAGATGGAATACCCAGAATCTTCTTACCTCCTATGGTCATAGTGAGTGGTCGGCGTTCGATAAGATTTTGAAGCGTAAACTCCTCACCCTTTTTAATATCACGAAAGGAAGTCGCGGTGTGGAAGGCCCAGTCTCGCACGACCTGCTCTTCTTTCGTAATACTTTTTTCCGAGCCGAGACCGATTTCTATTTTGCGAATGCCATCCACCAAATCCTTGAACATATGCGGCTCAAGTGCGATAGCGTGGTCGGGTCCTTTTTGGTTCCTATCCAGCGTGAGGTGCTTCTCTATCACTTTCGCGCCGAGCGCTACGGCGGCATACGCGGTGTAGTTATCCATGGTGTGGTCGCTCTGTCCCACCCAAACACCAAACTCCTTTTGGAGTTTTGGAATCAACCCAAGATTTGCGTGACTGTAATCGTTCGGCGGGTATTCGGACGTACAATTAGTGAGCACGAGGTTCCCTTTTGCGCCTTCTTCCTCGTACACCTTTACGGTGTCAGCAATTTCATCCCAGGTGCACATGCCAGTCGAGACAATGACTGGCTTGCCGGTCTTCGCGGAGATCTGCGCGATGCGCCTGTGCTGGGGTAAATTATCAAGCTCACCCGAGCCGGTTTTAAATGCCTTGACATTCAAATTCTCAAGCACATCGACTGCTGCGGCGCAAAACGGCGTGCAGAGATATTCAATCCCCACTTTTTCACAGTATTCCTTAATCTCTTTGTGCATATCAAACGTAAAAAGATTGCGCTGTAAAATCTCATAGAGTGGTCCGTCCCACATATCGATGGAGCCAGGAATCATTTCGTTCTTACCGTCCACTTCATTTTTGCCGACCAAATGGAGCTGGAATTTCGCGACATCGGCTCCCGCCGCCTTAGCAGCATCCACCAACTTCTTGGCGGTTTCCATAGAACCATTATGGGAGTCTGCTATCTCGGCAATGATGAGCGTTCGAGGACCGCCAATGATACGAGTACCAAATTTAAGAGGTTGCATAGTGTGTTGTATCGCGCGACCAGAGGCGGATGCGGTCGGCTATTCGCTCGGAAGCATGGCCGTCAAATGAAAATTGTTTTCCCATAAAGGCTTCGGCTGTCGCACTCATATGCTCGCGCGCTTCAGCGCTTTTAGCAAGCCGCTGGAAGATGCCGGCGAGTTCCTCCGGCGAATGTGCAACCGCGAGCGCACCGGCTTGTACAAACTTTGAAAAATGAAAATCGCACATAAGTTTCTCGATGGGGGCGAACGCGACGACAACCACCGGCTTGCGATGCAGCATAGCCTCATACACGACAGTCGAGTAACTGCAAATAACGACATCAGCCTGTGCAAATAACTTAGGGAGTGGGGTGCCCGAAACGTTCTTGTATGACACCCCAACAAGTCCGCGCGCCTCCGCTTCTTGTGCGAACGCTCTGCGATAAGGGCCGGAGCGCGCGCTAATGGCCAAATGAGCGTTCGGTATGTTTCTCATCGCGTGGCCCAACGCAGCGAAATATTCTTCCGTAGAGAATGTGCCGAAGCCTTCTCCGGCACCAATGGCGGGTGCAACACTCAAGAAAACGAGATCGCTGGTCTCGTGCCGAGTTTCGCCCTTTGCAATAGCATACGAGTCAAATCGTGGTGAACCAACCGAGAACAAACGCCGCGGCTCATACCCGAGTGCGATCAATTCTTCGCTGACGAGATTTCCGTAGGTGGCAATGTATTCGGCGGCATGATGGATGGTTGTAGAACCCGGTCCGAAATATTGTATGCCGTGCTGTGATTCCAAAGACGGAATACCCATCCGTTTAGCAACCAGTGGCAGTATCGCAAAGTGTACCTGTCCGCTTATACTCGCGCGGAGAAGCACCGTGTGGGGAACCAGCTGTTCATACATCGCATAGGTACCTTCAATGTCACATAAGACACGCGGCAACGCGTGTTCCATTAGGCGCGTCATGATGCGTTCGCACAGTGGAGCAAGGGAAACGCCGCAAAACATAAAATCCACCCCTTCCCATGTCTGTGTGCGAACCGACTGCCACTTTTCAAGACACAGATGCGAATACTGGAGGGCTTCCCGCCGGGCCTGACGAGAGAGAAAATGTTCGATGTGCATGAATTGCGCTTTGTGGCGCCAAATAGTTTTGAAACCCATTTTTAGGGCCTCGCTACGGTCAAGGAGTATTAACTCTGCTTCGGGGAGCTTCCTCAGAACAGGAGAGATATTTCTCCAATAATCACTTGCGATGATACGAATTTTCCTGCGCGGGCGCAAGGAAATAATCATATTCAGTATTGAAAGCGCATTGCCAAACAATATCCGTTTATACGTGAAGATATGTTGTTGCAATATGTTGTGTGCACGCACAGAGAAGGTGGTCTGCCGTATCGACTTGCATACAATGTGACGACTCTGTGCCACTTGCCGCGCTGCTTCCACCACCGTGAACAATTCGTATTCAGCCAAAGAACCGGAGGTTTTAGATACTGTGGTCGTCGGCTCCTGCACGACTAAGCAGTCTATCTCTCCTGCGCTGTCCACGAATTTAGCAATTACTTCGATGTAATACAAAAGAAAAATAAGATAGATGCTGATTGAAAAACGCAACGGCTTGAGAAGAGGAATATTTTTATATTCCAAGAATGAGAGCGTCTCGCTCTCACATATTTCGTGTGCAAGCTTCCCATGGCGCATAAAAGCATTCGGGCTGATGCGATTCTGAAGCGTTTTGCCCGAGACAAACGGCACATCGCGTTTCTTGAGCGCGAAATCAATTTCCGCGTCAAGCGAGACGATTGTAGGCACCTCGCCCTCTTCGCCATACTTCGCCAAAAGTGCGTCAAGCGACGCGAGCTGGCTCGTTTCGTATAAAAAAATGGCGATCTTCATGCGTGTCTGATTGGAACCCAAGGTACAGGGGAAATGTTACCGCATTGGTGCGCGGCCAAGCGTGCGAATCAGGAGATTACGCATCGCGCGATCAATCCACAATACGACCGCCATAAGCGGGGCATACGCAGGATAGTGCTTCTTGAAGTAGAAAAGTTGGTCTCTGTAATACTGACGGTCCCTCCAGAGATTCGGTTTCTTATTGGCAGCTACGGACTTAATGTGGGTGACATTGGCGTCTGGAACTAAATATATTTTATAGCCGCGGTTATAAATGCGGCGACAAAGGTCCACATCAAGGAACACGTTATTGAAATCCGGGTCCACGATGTAGGAGTCGAGCGCCGCGCGACGGAATATAAAGAATGCAGTCGGCGGCTGCTCTATCTCAAAGACGCGTGTCGCGTCCAGGTCGTCGTAATGGTAGGACTTATAGTTGCGCAACCCGAGCAGATATTTATCAATAAACCGGCCGATGACCGTGGTAAAAAAGGAGCGTGCTGGCGTCATCAGACGGCGATGATAATTTTGCAGAGAGCCGTCCGGATAATGGAGGTTCGCGGTAGCCGCACCCGCCTGCGGATGGGTATCCATAAACGTCATGAGCGCCTGTAGCGCCCCGGGCCAGACGCGAGTATCGGTATCCATCGTCATAAGATATTCACCGCTCGTGCGAGCGAGCACGAGATTGAGCGCGGAGAAGCCGATATGTTTTTCGCATTGCACAAACGAGAAGCGCGAATCGCGTTTATATTTCTCATCCACCAGAGCAAACCCTCCATCGGTAGAAACATCATCAATAAGAATAACCTCAAACGGCACATCTCCCGAAGCGGACACGAGAGATTCAAGCGCCCCGTTTATGAGATCGGAGGAGTTGTAATTTGAGACTATGATGGAGACCTTGGGAACGTTTTTCATATTGGGAGATACTAGCATAAACCAAGCGAGAGTATTTCTTCGGGGTTATGCTAGTATGGTACCGTGATTATAGTAAAATCCCCTCTGCGGGTATCTTTTTTTGGCGGATCTACCGACTATAAGTCTTTTTATAAAAAACATGGCTCTTTTATAATTGGTACCACGATAGATAAATATATCTGGCTCTCCGCACGATACAGACCGAAAATTCTACCGAAAGAAAATTTCATCGGCTATTCCAAAGCAGAGATCGTCTCTTCAATCGATGATATTCAAAACCCACTCATCAGAGAGACGTTGCGACATCACGATATACGAGACCATATAGATTTCAATTCTTCAGCGGATGTCCCCTCCCGGACTGGGCTAGGGGGGTCATCGTCATTTTGCGTCGGCATGGTACATCTCATGAAAAAACTGAATGGTGAGCGTAGTAACAAAAAGAATATAGCAAAGACCGCTATTCATATAGAACGAAACATACTGAAGGACAGTGGTGGCATACAGGACCAAATACTCGCCGCATACGGAGGATTTAATACCATCAAGATTGATCGGAAGGGAAACTTCACGGTAAAGCCACTTCCCATCTCCGATGCATTCAAAAAAAAGTTTCAGGACTCTATCGTTCTCATATATACCAATAGCCAGAGAAACCAGAATGAAATTGCGAAGTCGCATGAGAATAAAGATAAGAAAAAAATATTGAAGCTCGCCAGAAAGGCGTATAAAGCATTTTTAAGAGAAGATGTAGAAGAAATAGGAAAATTATTACTTGAAACATGGAACGAGAAACGAAAAATATCGCCTCTTATATCAACAAATAAAATAGACAAGATAGCAGATACGGTCATGAATATGGGTGCGTATGGAGTAAAACTTCTGGGGAGCGGTGGATGTGGTTTCCTTATGGTAATCTGTAATCCGGTCGCAAAGAAAAAAATACTCAAAAAATTCGGAAAAGACGTTCTTGCGATTACATTCGAAAACCAAGGCACATCAATAGTGTATCCAAACCAATGAAAGCGTTTAATTCTTACCAAAAAAAATTCAGTACCCTTTACACCGCGGTACGAAATAATCATGCGACATCGATACGCCGACACCGTGGTCATGGTCTCGATCACGATGTTGCAGTGGCACAAATGGCGGTACTCATCGCGCCGACTCCGCAGCTCGCCGATATGGGTTGGGTGGCCGCGCTCATCCACTCTACCGACCGCTTAACGGAAGTGGATAGGTATCCAGCGCAATTGCGCGAGTATCTTAGTCTTCTCCCGGTGAATTTCTTCAGTGATGAAGAGGTCGAAGAAATCTATCTCGCCGTACTTGAGCACAGCGAAAAATCGCCTCCGCACCGGAGTCCAACACAGGAAATCCTGCAGGATGCCGACAAGCTTATCAACATGCAAAGCATGGTGCTTATCAGATCCGGACAATTTCGATCTAAGATTCCGGCGATCGAATTTCCGTATGTGGAGAAAACAAACCCTGCGAGTACCTATCACGCGCCCAAGAGCGTCCTAGACGGCTGCAGGATAAGCATCTATGAATACCCGCAGCTCATCAATACTCAAAAGGGGAAGGAGTTGGCGTCCGTATACGTCGAGCGCTTCCGGCAATACGAACAGCAGATCCTGGAAGACCATCAATTGCTCGGTTTAGTTGGCGTCGAGTTATAGATAGCAAGGAAACACTTCTTCGTTGTTACTTTTTCCACTCGGTTTCAATATATTCCCGCAGCGAATCCCGCCACGGCCGCACCAATGGAGACAGAGGCATACTCTCATTTTCTCCAATAGTGTAGGGCGAGGGAAACTCTGAGGAGACTACGGGAATGACTCTCGTATCCCACCCCATGATGGAGACTATCTCTTGTGCGATATCATATCTCGTCGCAACACCGCCACCTACGTGGTATATGCCGCGTTTATCTTCTTCGATAAGTTTCTGTATGGCTCCCGCGACATCTTTCCCCCACGACGGCGAAGCGCGTTTATCGGTCGTCACGCGTATCTCGGGAACGGCGCCCTGCGCGAGCAATCTCCCGACGAACTTATTATCTTTCGCCGGACCGCCCCCAAACATCCAGGATATTCGCATAATAATATAGTCATCGACCATACCCCTGACGGCAAGCTCTCCGAGATGTTTTGAACGGCCGTATACCGTGGTCGGATTTGGAACGTCCTGTTCTGTATAAGGCTCACTTTTTTTGCCATCGAATACGTCGGAGGTAGAAATATATACAAGCTTGGCGCCGACGCTATGCGCGCCAAGCGCCACATGATATGTTCCTGTTGCGTTTACGAGATAGGCCTTATCAGGATTCTGTTCGCAGAAAGAAAGGTCGGTGAGGGCCGCGCAGTGTACGATGGTCCTCGGCTTGATATCTGTACACATCCTCATCACCGCACGAAGATCGGTTACATCAAGATCACTCTCACCAGCGCGCGTCCCGAAATCACAATAGGATCCCAGAGCGCCCTCTCCTCCGGTTATGAGAATATCCTTCGCTTTCATCGTTTATTCCCCTGATTCAACTCTTCAACGTACGCGGCAAGGGTTTTCTTCAGTGCTTGGCGTAAATTCACTTTCGGATTCCAGTCCAAATCGCGCTCTGTGCTGCGTATGTACGGCGTTCGATTGATCATGTCTTGGTATCCTTCGCCGTAATGCTTCTTCGCGGTGATGTCAATAATCTTCACATCCTGTATGCGCTCACGAAAGTACGGGTACTGTGGAGCAAGTTCAAGCATCATCTCGGCCACTTCTCTAATAGAATGGTTATTTTTGGGAACGCCGATGTTGTATATCTTTCCTGTGGCAATACCGTTTTTATTCTCAATAATCTTAATGAGCGCATCAATACAGTCGCTAATATAAGAAAAAGAACGTCTATTGGTTCCGCCATCAACGAGCTTCAGGTTTTCGCCGCGCAGAATATTACCAAGAAATTGTGTGATGAGGCGTGCATTCCCTTTCGTATCATGAATATTGTCCTGCCCGTACCCAATCCAGTTGAACGGTCGGAAAAGAGTGAAATCGAGTCCTCGGTCGCGTCCATAGGCGAATATGACCCGATCCATCATCTGCTTACTCGTCGAATAGATCCAGCGCATCTTATTGGTTGGTCCCGTTACGAAATTTGATTCTTCAGGATGAAACTCACGGTCCGTGCTCATGCCATACACTTCGGATGTCGACGGCCAAATCACCCTCTTTCCTTCTTTCACGCACATGCGCACGATAGCGAGATTTGCTTCAAAGTCGATCTCGAAGACGCGTAACGGATCGAGAATGTATGTCTTTGGCGTGGCGATGCCCGCAAGCGGAACGACGACATCGGCACGAGAGACCAGCTTCTGCATGAGCTTTTTATTAAGAATGGAGCCCTTATGGAATTCAAACCGCGGATTGTTCCGGAACTCGCGGATCGTATCATCGGACAGATCGTTGGCAATTACATACCAATCCTTCCCGTTCAATATGCGGCGCACGAGGTGCTGACCGATAAAGCCATTCGCGCCGAATACGAGTATGGTCTTTCGTTTTTTCATATATGCGCGCAGCGTATCACAGCAGGTATAACGTCACAAACTTACGAAAGGATGCTCGGTGTTGGAACAGGGAGGATAAACACGCCTCCGTTTTTCTTAAATCGCTGATGGTTTTTAACGATTGAATCCGCGAAATTCCACGCGAGAATAAGACAATAGTCCGGCTTGTCGGTGTACAGGGTGTCAGACGCTTTGATTGGGATATGCGTACCCGGCATATAGAGACCTTGCTTCATTTTAGAATCGTCAACAATGTACTCGAGCATGTTCCCGTCGATGCCGAGTGCATAACAGAGCGTCGTTGCTTTTGCAGGTGCGCCATAGCCGACCACCCGCTTGCCTTCGCGGCGGAAATCTTCAAGGAGCGAGCGCAATTTCTTCCCGATAGCATCGATACGCTCGGCGAATGCGTAATAGGTGGACACCGTATTGAGCGCGGACTCTGTATCTTGCATTTGTTGGACTCTCTCGGAGGTCTTGTGCGGGCCACCCTCCCGTCCTACGAACACGCGAATCGAGCCTCCGTGGGTTGGAACGTGTTCAACATCAAAAATCCGAAGTCCGAGCCGCTGGAAAAACGGCACGAGAGGCGTCAGGTGGTAGTAGCACAAGTGCTCATGATAAATCATATCGAACAGATTTTGTTCTATCAGATCCTTAAGGTACTGATTTTCAAAGATAAAGACGCCCTCTGGCAATAAAAGCTCCTTCACCGACTCTACGAATCCGACGACATCGTCAGTGTGCGCGAACACATTATTTGCAGTAATGATAGAAGCTTTACCGTGTTTTGCGACGATACCCCGCGCTGTTTCGGGCGTAAAGAATTTCGCGATCGTCGGGATGCCGTTTTTTGTCGCTTCTTTTGCAATATTTTGCGCTGGGTCAATGCCCAATATTTTCGTACCCTCTTTTTTGAAATGCGAGAGCAGCACGCCGTCGTTGCTCCCAACGTCTACGACAAGTGAATCTCCCGATAGAGAGAACCGCTGTGCAACGGTCTTTGCATAGTCGGCGAAATGCGCCACGAATACCGGCGAGGTGCCGGATACGTAGAGATAATTACCGAAAAGCACTTCTGGGTCTATCACATCGCGCAACTGAATGAGCTTGCACGACTTGCATGCGTTAACGACGAGCGGCGCAAATAGTTCTGGTGTATCGAGGTCGGCGGGTGCAAGATATGCGTTCGCTGGCGGCGTCTCACCGAAAGAGAGAACCTGGACTACATCGGGGCTCCCGCAAAGGCGGCAATCGCTACGAGCGTGTACGACTTTCTTATAGTCAGTGTTCATAGTGAATTAATCACTTGTACCATTTTTCTTTTGGATAACAAAACTTGCAAACGTATATCGGTACTTCCCTTGATACAGAAAATCAGGATGGGGACAATCCCAATCCGGCACATCGACGAGCTCACAGCCGGGCGCATAGGAGAGCAATCTTCTTTCAAGGTCGGCCTTGGTGTACAAGCGGGCGTCCACACCGGGCTTCGGATCTCCTGTTTTCCATCCGTCTTTATAATCACAGGTGATGACCGCATAGCCACCCGGGGAGAGCAGTCCGGTTACACACTTCATAAACGAAGCGTCATCGGGGTCGTGTTCGATTACCGAGGTTGAAAATATAATTGAATAGGAGTGCTTCATCGTAGAAGGACGCGTATAAAATTCCTGCACGGAGAAATTAACCATCGGATCTATATCTTCCACTTCGAATCCCATTTTTTGGAGCGTCATTGACGCGGTATCTTCGTAACTGCCGACGCAGAGCAGCCGGGGATTTCTAAAGTTTTTCAACAACCGATATACCGTGTCAAAAACAAAAGCTTGTTGTACGTTGGCCCGGGCTATTTTTTTAGACATGGTCAAGGGGACGGATGCAAAGAGTTTTTGCACGGCCGGTCCATACAATGCCCTCGCCTCATCGTCCAGAATCCGGTTCAATCCATTGCCCTCCCCGAGAGAGACCGGGGTGTAATCATCGACACTGGGAGTAGTGATATCGTCTTCTACGACAGCTCTCGTATTTCTAAGCCAGGTAAACGAGGGATCGGGTAGGGTGAATATCCTGTTGCGGAAGGACTTCACTGTTCCTACAACTCCCCCACCTCTCTTCATGGGATGCGCCACGCTCTTAAGCACGCTGTCGAGAATCCGCTCATAGTCCCATACCAGATGCGCCTTGTCCCAGTAGGCGGCGATCTTTTGCAGGGGTGCGAAGCCGTTGTTGTATATCGTCTTCAACGAGGAGTCATCGATACATATTGTCGGGCGAGCCGATAGCACATGCCTGAACATGGGACACCTGGTCACCGCCACGGGCCTTTTGACGGCCAGGGCGTTATCGAGAACGCTCGAGATACCGCGGCCGCCTGTATCCTCATACATAAAGACATTCATACTATTGCCGGCAAGAAATCCGAGAAGCTGTTCCTTGTTAAAGAATTCGTGCGAAATCTCGAGCCGAATGCCCTTTTTATAGATGCTTTTTCGGCATCGCTCTGCAATCGCCCTGGCACGGGCCCCGTCTGTATCCCCGAAATCAGCGGAGGGCATATTCAGCCTGATAATCGCTTCATCAAATTCCTCTTGCACTTTCTCCACTATCCGTTCGAAACCTTTCTTGGGTGTCGCAAATCCAAAACTTCCTACAGTAAAGACAGGGGGTGGCGGTGGCGAAGTGTAGTCAGGCACCAGTCTTCCGGTTTTGAACACGAGCGGGTTCTTTAGAAGTAACGTGGGGTCAGCGGCGATATAAAAGTCAAAGAGAGAATTCAATTTCTTGTGCATCCGCCCTAAGATCCATGTATTGCGATACGCGGTTGCTGTATCAGCTACTTCCTGGGTCACCTCGTGAATAATCCCAACGTGCGGGACACTTACACTCGCTATGTTG
>JBAZWG010000003.1 GCA_041660505.1 Candidatus Paceibacterota bacterium | reverse complement strand
CCAGTCTTTCACGATATTACGCAAGCCGCAAAAGACACAAAGGAAATGGTTGAACAAGGTTTTCTTGATACCGTCTCGGTAGGATTTTTACGCAATCAAGATGAGAAGGGCGTGGTTAAAAATGAATTGATGGAAGTATCTTTTGTCGCCGTTCCTGCTAATGTCAATGCCCGCATCCTTGCGGTTAAGGATATTTCAGCCGATGAAGAAAAAGCAGTCGAGGAGTTTGTAAAGGAAGAAAACGCGCCAGCGCGAAAAGCACCAATGGAAGGCGATGTTTGCACGATGGAAGATGGCTCGGAAGGCGTTATGGGAATGAGCGACGAAGGCGAGATGGTTTGTATGATGAAGAAAGTCGAACCAAAGGAGGAAGAAAAAACGATTGAAGCGGATGAGATAAAATCAGGTCGTGTTCTCTCGCAAAAGAATCGTGGTATAATCACAACAGCAAAGGACGCTATGTCGTCCAGCATCGCCGCCTTGGATGAACTCCTGAAAGCAACGGAGCCGTCAGAGGGTGGCGAAGGAGAGGCGGAAATTGCCACTCCCGAAGAAAAAGGTCGAACCCCGCGCTCATCAGAAAAGGACGATAGCTATCAAAAGTTCATCGAGCTTCGAAAGGTTACGCGGGCGGTAGTAACAGCAATTTCAGAGGCGTTGAAAGACGCTAAACTTAATAAATAACTTCTAAATATGAATGAAGAAGAACTAAAGGCACTCGCGTTGAGTGTCAAAAAGACAGTCGACGACAGTATTCAGGAAAACCTGAAACAGGAAGTCGGCGCGCAAGTAGCCGCCGCAACACGTAAAATCGTTGAGGAATTGCGAATGGAGCGCAACGTATTCGGTTATGACCGAACGGGACTCACAAAGGAACAAAAGAAAGAAATCGCCGCCTCGATTAAAGCGGTAGCTTTTGGCAATCACGCCGTAAAGGCGGGCGAGGAACTTATCACCGAAGTTGACTCTCGCGGTGGTTATCTTTTGCCTGTTGAGGTAGCGAACTCGATTCAGCGCATCGCTCGCTCGGTAGGACTCGTAATGTCAAAGGCACAGCCGTGGCCTATGGATAGCGACGAACTCGATGTCCCAGCATACACGGGCTCGATTCTTTCAGGTGCTTATCTTGGCGTAAACGCCGCAGGAGACATTACGGCCGCTACCTTCAAGATGGCGAAACTCGCTATCAAGAAGTGGCAATTGGCTTTCTGTGTTGGCAACGACCTATTGAACGATGCCCCAGAGAACTTGGCGGATTGGCTCTTGGCTTTGGCTGGTGAAGCACTCGCGAATATGGTTGATTCGCAAGGTCTTAACGGCACAGGCAATCCATTCACAGGTATCTTGCAGAGCGCGGATGTAACGGCAGTAACCCTCGGGACAGGCAAGGACACGTTTGCCGAATATAACGTGATTGATGACTCCTCGACTGTTGTAGGCAACCTCGAAGAGTCAGCCCTCAGTGAGGCGTGTTTCGTGTTCTCACGAACAGTTTGGGCAAGCTTACGCACGCAGAAAGATGACGCAGGTTCGTATCTCCTAGACCAGCGTTATCAAGAAGTCTTCAAACTCGACCCGAAGTCTCCAGCGGGACCAAGCCCAGTCGGTCAAATGTTTGGTTATCCTGTTTACACGAATCGCAATATGCCAGCTCTCTCGGCAACGGCGGTTTCGACCAAGTTTGGAATCTTCGGTAGCTTCTCGGCGATGGCGTTCGGTCGTAAGGGTTCGATGTCAATGGAGCAATACAAGTCAGGAACATTCGGGAGCAAGGAAATCGCCCTCGCAGACCAGACGGGTTTGGTCATCAAAGACCGCCACGCTCTTGTATTGACCCTTCCAGAGGCGTTCGTGACAATCAAGACAGCCGCTTCCTAGTCCTTAATTTCCTATGCGTAAAACAAAGCGCGTAACTGCGAAAAAAAAAGACGCACAGGGAAAAGCCCCTTACCGCGTTCTCCATCCCATCTCTTGGCTTGGAGAACGTGTTGAGAGGGGTTCAATTCTTGGGATGACCGCCGCCGATGCTAAAAACATCGGGGCTAGTTATCTCGAATTGGTTGATAAGGAAAAAGAAGAAAAGAAGGAAAAAGAAGAAGCGGAACAGCAAAAAGAAATTGCGGGTTCCGAGATAGATATTTAACTAATTTACGAAAAATCCTATGTTAGAAAATCTCAAAGTTGTCGCGAGTATCCAACCGCAGACAATCACAGTCAATGGCGGCGACACCTCCGGTGAAACTGTTATTGATACGATGGGGTTTGGTAGCGTTCTTTTCGCAATCGTTGCAGGAAATGGCACGTTTGTTGATGAGACTTATACCTTCAAGGTGTATGAGAGCGTATCAAACGACTCCACGACAGGAGCAGTGATTACGGGTGCCTCCGAGGCAATCACAGCAGACAATACCGTGAAAACAATCCTCGTTTCAGGACTTGGAACAGGGTCGCGAAAGCGGTATATGTGGGTGCGTTGCACAACGTCAGGCTCAAACGAATCCTTGCCTAGCACGGCAATCGCGATTCTTGGCCCTGCCACGGGACAATTGAATCCAGTTGACGCACCAGACGATAGCGTCTAGTAGTCAGCGGCTCTCTCCCTGATTTCTTGGGGAGAGTCCATTGATTACTTGTGCCTTTGGCTCGCATATAATACAATGCGGGTATGATTAAGCAATGCCCCATTTGTCGCAAATCTTTTAAGGCTATTCGGGCTACAAATATATTTTGTTCTAATCCTTGTAAAGGGAAAAACCGCAGGAACAGCGTTTTATTATCGTGTGCAATTTGTAGGAAACAAATAAAAAGGTGGCCGTCCTGCGTTGCTCGTCGTCCAAATAGCAATGTTTTTTGTTCAATAAAGTGTAAAGGGGAGCATACTAGAAAATATAAAACGACTACTCGCGAATTAAGTGGCAGATGGACGAAAGGAACCCCAAGCTATAAAGCCCTACACGACAGAGTTCGTAAAAAGTTTGGAAAACCAAAAAAGTGTCTCGCTTGTGGGAGCGAGGAACACGTCCAATGGGCAAATAAAAGCAGGCAGTATATTGATGAGGATGACTTTATTTCTCTATGTGCAATTTGTCATTCAAAGTATGATAGGAATATGTTACAATCAAAGATATGAGCTTAATAGCACACGCCCTTACTCAAGTTGCCAGAGTAAAATCACGGCTGGATATTGCTACCGCAACGACTACTTGGGACACCTTATTCGAAAGACTTATCGCTTCGGCAACTGATAAAATCGAGAGACTCGCAGGCGGTCGTCGCTTCAAGGAAACAACCTACACGAATGAAGTTTATAGCGGAGGCGACGGACAGCAGACGATGATTACGCTCCGTCATTTCCCTGTTACGGTACTATCCGCAGTTTCGTATCGCGCGGGGACTCCCGACACTCCAGCGTGGACGGCTTTTGACGATTCTGAATACGAACTTTTGAACGATAGGGAGCCCCGACGTGTCCGTATCTATAACGCTGTCTACAAAGGACAAAACAACATCCGTGTTACTTATACGGCGGGATATAAAATTGATTTCACTGCGGAGACTACTATCGCTTCGCACAACCTACCTTTTGATATTGAGGACTTATGCCAAAGAATCGTGGCGTGGGAGTGGAAACGCCGAGATTCGGAAGGTAAAACAAACGAAGCGGGGGCTGAAGCAAGTGTGTCGTGGCGTGAAATCTTAACCGAGGACGATAAGGAGCTACTTCGAAGATTGAATCCTACATCGTTTTGATATGGCTACTTACGCGGTTGAGAGTCGGAATCTCGATAAACTCCGCAAAGCCTTCGAGCAAAGCCCTAAAATCGTCGAGAAACGCTTGCAGGACGCTATCGGGGCGTCTATTGCAGAATTGCACAAGAACGCTGTTAAAGGGGTCGTTCCTTGGCGCACGGGCTATCTTACGCACTCCTTCGGGCTTGGGATTCTCATAGGGCGACTGTTCGGACGAATCAGACCTACGGCTGAATATGCGATTTACGTTCACGAAGGCACCAGACCGCACGTTATCAAGGCAAGAAAAGGCGGAGGATTGTTTTGGAAGGGAGCCGCTCATCCCGTGAAATCCGTTCAACATCCTGGAACCAAACCCAACAGGTTTATGCCGAGGGTTCTTGATAAGGCGAAGGATAGAATCGAGGGGCATTTCAAAAGAGCATTGGAATTGGTAGCCGCCGATATAGCGAAGTAAAATCTATACATTTTTCTTAAACCTACTCATTTCTCTCTTAAATCTACTCATCTATGGGATGGTCAGCAATCAGGGCTAAAATCAAAACGAAACTCGACGGACTCGTAACGTCGGGGAGTTTAGGTTCCGTGTATAACGGAGAACAGAACCCGCAGAATGTCGAGTTTTCCGCTTATCCCGCCGCTGTAATTATCCGAACGCAATCAGAGCCCGAGTTTTTCACCAATCGCGAGGATATTCAAACATATATTTTTACAATCAACGTCTATCAGCAGATTGTCGGAGACGATTGGCATACGCAAGAGATTGCACTTGACGACCCGATTGACGCTGTTATCCAAGCATTTCTAAATGACGCGAGTTTAACGGGAAGCGTTGACGGACGGATTCAACCCATAGCGAACGGCGGGTCGGTAATCTCTTGGAACGGGAAGATGCACAGACTTGAAACCATAACGCTACGGTGCAAAAAAATAACAGCGATGGCATAACGTGATATAATCACTATGCAGACTCTTTCTTCTCATAAGGCGATGACATCAAACAGCCCCTCTATCTCGAATAAAGGAGACCGAGAAGAAGTCTATATTTTTACAGGCGAAGGGGAATACCCCGCTTCAATCGTGAAGGCGAAAAGTATGGAGGAGGCGGAAGCGCGTTATCGGAATCAACTTGAAAAAGAATTATCATAATTTGAAACTATATGTCTAAAATGGCAGGCGACCTTGTCCAGATAGGAGTGGGAAAAGAAACCACAAGAGGAACAAAAGTAGCCCCTGCATACGAAATGCATTGGGGAGAAATGGAGTTTAACGAAAAGGTTTTGACTTCACTCGACGAATCGCGAACGGGTATCTTGGAAGACAGTCGTGATTTGAAAGTGGTGGGAAAGTTTGCGGAGGGTTCTATTACCGCCCCCGTGAGAGAGAAATCAATCGGGCTTTTTCTTCAATCACTTTTTGGAACTTCGGCTAACGCGGGTCCGACGGATTCGGCTTATACACATACGTTCACAGTCGAGGAAGCGGTGCAACATACATCCCTAACGCTTCATCGAAAAGACCCGAATGGAGGATTTGATTTTCCTCTTTCGATGATTTCTAACTTTGAACTTTCGATTGAGAACGATAAGCACGCGATGTTTTCGGCTGACTTCCGTTCAAAGCAAGGAACGCAGACATTGGCGACCTTCACGATTACGATCGCGACTCCGGGCGTTGGAACGCTTGTGGCTCATACTCTCGCAACGGGAGATGCGGTTGTCCCAACAACCACGGGCGCGTTACCGACAGGACTCACTGCTGGCACAACTTACTACATCATAAGAATTGACGCGGATACTTTCAACCTCGCCACAACGCTTGCAAATGCGCTTGCCAACACTAAAATAGCCACCTCGGTTTCACAATCAGGAACGCATACATTGACTCTCGTTAATCGTTATCTTCCTGCTGTCCCAGTAACGGAAAACGTCTTCTTGCCACAGCATTGCGTATTCAAAACCGCTTCGACACAGGCAGGATTGGACGGGGCTAGTGCGGTCAATATCCGTTCAGCGAAACTCACAATCTCGTCGGAAGTGGAAGATGATAGAAGCCTCGGTAGTCTTGACCCGACGGACATTCTGAACAAAGGATTCTCGGTTAAGGCGGAAATCACGATAGCCCGCTCCGCCGATACTTATGTTACGGCTCTTAAAGCAGGGACGGCTTACGCTCTACGGATTGACTTGAACAATACCGACGCTCTCATTGGCGCGACTTCTACTCCACGACTTTATTTCGATCTTCATCAAGTGATTCTAGAGGATGCCGATACCGATGTCTCAAAAGGCGAGATAACATTGCAGACGCTTTCGTTCAAAGCGACTTACAAGGAAGCGGATAGCGCGATGATAAAAGCATACTTGGTCAATTCCGTGGCAACAGTAGTCTAATCCTTAACTTCTCTATATGGACTTCTTTCAAGACGAGGCTTATATGAACGACGCGGTCATCGTCGGGCTTGCTACGACAATCCTTACCGAAGTTTCAAAGAAATCGAAATGGAAATATCTCGCTTGGGTTGATGCCGCGAAACCTGAACAGATAAAGTTTACCGCTGGCGCGATTTCTTTAGTCTTGATTCTTCTTCGCAAGATTCAAAGCGGAGAAATCAATCAAGGTAATCTGTTGCTCTCGATTAAAGGGTTAATCGGTTCTTGGTTGGTAGCTTGGCTGGTATCTCACTTCGCATATCAGGGCGTGCCGTATGTGAATAAAATCACGCCAAAATGATATGGAGACGACCATTGAAAGTGACCACGACCTACTCGTCAGGATTGATGAAAAACTAAAGGCCGTCATTGATAATTATGTTACAAAGAAAGAATTTGCGCCTGTTAAAATTATAGTCTATGGGATGGTAGGAATAATTTTGACAAGTGTGATGGGAGGACTGATTACTCTCGTTGTTGTTAAATGAAAGTTTCGTCTCTCCCTTCCCTCATTGACCACCTCGCTCACTAATCTTCCTTTGGCGAGGATAGATAGTAAATGAGGGGCTAGGGGAGATGAAACAACTGCCGCGGCAGACAATCCGCTGTAATCGAAAAGGATAGGTGTTCTTTTCAAAACATAAATAGGATGTGGTCAGCAGTGAAACACGGCATGGCGGAGATCAAACTCCGCAGAACCGCAACAGAGATAAGATGTGTATAGAACGCGTAAACACTATACATATCGGAGGTGCGACGATGATTAAAAAATGTCTCTGTTGCGGTTCTGCGGAGTTTGTCCAAGTCGGCGACGGCAACCAGCTCGACGTAAGCCACGGTATCTGCGGTAACGTCTTGTGCGGTCGCATTTTCGACGCTTGGCAAAAGTCCGAGTTTCTCAACCACAACTACTCTCTCACGGAGTTTGCAAAACAAATCTTCGAGGAGAGAAGGAGGGCAAAATGCGACTAGCGTGTTTCTGTTGCGGCGGTCTGTTCGACTACCACGGCAAAGACGAGGACGCAGATCGTCTCGTGTTCTGTGGAGAGGATTGCAAAGCGATCTTCAAGGAGTGGGTCAGTGCCTACGACCAAATCTCGCTTACGCGGTACTACCTACTGCGGAAGCACACCAAAACGCTCAACGAAAAGGACGTGTTGACGTGAAGATATTTTTCTTTGACGACAAGCCGATCGAGATGGACATTGACCACGATTTGGCTTGGTCGTGGTGGTCGGCGGTGAAGCGTGGGATAGCGGAAATCAAAATCCGCGTTCCGTTCCGTGGAGGAGCGATTCTCTACGACTTCGCGCGGATAGACGCAACTCGGACGTTTCACCCGCCAACGAGGCACGACGCGATTCCGCCGCCTCCAGATACGCTGAAGGCACCACCGCCCTCAATGGAGGGGTGCGATGACCTGCCTCCGTCGCGTCAGTGACATCTTCTTGGTCGGGCTTCTATGCTCGACCTTTCTTTCTATGTTACAATATACGCATAATTCAATCATATTTATTTTATGGTTCACGCATATCTAAAACAGTTAGTAGCTAACGGCGACGGTAAGTTTACCGTTTGCAAGATTGGGGCAGAAGATGAAGGCGGTCTTGCCGCGAAGCGCGATATGTATCTCGCCGACGATTGGCAGGATTCAAGCGAAGAAGAATACGTCGCTCAATTCGCGGAAAGAACAGCTCCCGTTGAAAGCGCGGAGGATAAAGCACTAGGAGAGAGTGAGGAACCAGCAGAAGCCCCTGTGGAAGTTCCAGCAGACGCCGAAGCGGAGAAAGTTGCCGAAGCGGAGAAGGTTGAAGAAGCCCCCGTGGAAGCCCCCGTGGTGCCAGCCGAATCCTAGTCTAATTTGACTTCCGTTTGATTTCCGAGTATATTATCGTGATGCCTTACGATAAACAATACTACTTACAGCATAAAGAAAGATACATTACTAAAGCGCGGGAATGGGCACTTGCTCATCCCGAACAGCGACGACAAATTGCTCGTAATTCAGCCAGACGGAAATGCGGAACGACAAAGAAAAGTCTCGCGATATCCACAACTTGGCTCGGTCGAAAATGGGAAAAATGGTTGGCTTCAAAGCTCAATGCCGTTGATGTAAACGCGGATGGGATGGGGAAGCCTTATGACTTGCTTTGGGATGGAAAAAGGATAGATGTAAAGGCTCATAACCTCTATAGGCGTAAGAAAAAAAGAGGACGACCTGTGGGTAAGGTCGGCGGCTGGTGGGCTTTTTCTCGTGGGATTGGTGAATGTGATTATTATTTCTGTCTCTGCTTGATAAATGGGATTCTTGAAAAAGCGTTTTTAATTCCTAGCAGTAAACTCCCAAAAAGCGGGACAACGATTGGCTGGAAATCAAAAAAATATGCCGAATATCTTATTCTCTCCTCTGACCAGATTCCATTTAACCCAACGGTTTGGAATAAACCCGAGTTTCTATAGGGTTTATGGCTTAAAGGCACACAACGGGCTGGATCTTCGAACAAAGTTTGCAGACACGCCGCTTGGTCATAGGCACGTTCGTCCTATGGCGAGCGGCGTTGTTATTGAAGTAGGGAACCAAGGAAGAAAGGGATACGGACGATTCATCAGATTGCGACACGCCGACGGTTCACAAACTGTCTACGGACATTTATGGAAAGAGTTTGTTAAGGTCGGCCAAAGTGTTTCACGTGAAACATTGTCAAAAGGGACTGTAATGGCATTGACCGACAACACAGGACGCTCAACAGGTTCTCATCTTCATTGTGGTTACAGACCCTTCCATTGGAATCAACAAAATGGTTACGCAGGATATACGAACTTCTTAAACTTACTCGTTATATGACAAGAGAAACAAAAACATTAAAAACTCCTGCAGGCAAGGAGTTTATTTTGAATTGCTGGCTCACAGCCCGCGAAGCGAGAGAATTAAAAGAAATCACTTTCAAGCATATAAAGTTTGGAATGGAGAATGTTGCAGGGCGAGACGGGGTTACCCAAAGCCCGACGATGAAAGAATACGATGCGGCGGCTACAATGCGAGAAAAGGATGAGGCTACTATCAGACTTCTCGTTATTTCCTATGACGGGAATGTTGAAAATATCTTGGAGAGACTTTTGGACAGTCCGGCGTCAGAATGGGATTCGGTTTTGTCGGCGGCAAACGAAATAGTACTAAACCCCACCGAGCCGAAGTTGCAATAGGGTGGCGTTGTTACTTCGGCGGAGAGAGGGCGAGATTTTTTCCTGAAATGCAGGCGGCTATCTTATGCCGTGAGATGGGATGGACTTGGCACGATTTCCAATCTCAACCACAGCCATTCATTGATTACTTGTGGGATATGCTCCAAGAGGAAGCAAGAGCGCAAAAGAAGCAGAATAAAAGCCGCTCGAAATAGGAGCGGTTTTTGTGATAGAATAACCCTATATGTCTTCACAAACAGAATTGGATATTGTTATACGCGCAAAAGACGAAGCCTCAAAGGTTTTTGGCAAAATGAAAGTCGACCTCAAAGAACTTGGGATGGCTATGGCTGGCGTAGGGACTGCTATCACTGGGGCTTTAGGGCTTGCAGTAAAGGCGGCAGGGGAAGGTATCAAACAAAACGCTCAACTCGAAGCCGTGTTGAAATCCACAAAAGGCGCGGTAGGTCTCACGGCGGATGAAATAAAGCGGATGGCGAGCGAATTACAAAAGACTACAACCGTTGAAGATGAAGCGATTCAAGCAGGTCAGAATATGCTTCTCTCCTTTACTCATATCGGAAAAGAGGTATTTCCGACAGCTACTGCCGCCTTGCTCGATATGGCGACGGCGATGAATGACGGCGCGACCCCATCGGCTTCGCAATTATCCAGTCAGGCAATTCAACTTGGAAAAGCCCTGAACAATCCCGTTGACGGCATTTCAGCCCTTACTAGAGTCGGCGTGGCGTTCACCGACCAGCAAAAGGCGCAAATTGAAGCAATGGTCAAAGCAGGCGACGTGGCGGGGGCGCAAAAGATTATTCTTGCCGAACTCGCGGTGGAGTTTGGCGGACGTTCAACAGCGGCGGCAAAAACTTTTGAAGGACAGTTACTACAACTCAAAAACACTTGGGGCGACATTGTGGAAGAAATCGGAATGAAAGTTATCCCGATACTTCAAAAACTCGTTGATTTCATAAAACCTATCTTGGACAAGATGGCAATATGGTTAGAGAAAAATCCTCAACTTGTGGACATCTTGATTAAAACCGCCCTTGTTTTGGGTCCGCTATTGATTCTCATTCCAGCTCTTACTATTGCCCTCGCGGCTCTACTTTCACCGATTGGATTGATAATCATAGCAGTCGGCGGTCTTGTATTTGCAGGAGTAACCCTCGCGGAAAATTGGGATGCCTTAAAAATCAGCGCGGAGATGAATTGGAATCTAATTAAAAATACGATAATCGGCGCGCTAGATGAAATTAAAAATGCGGTTTCGACAATGGTTTCAATCGCTTTTCCAAAATTAAGTGCTTTTATCACGCTCGCTAATACTGCAATAGCGGCGGTCAATAAAGTTACCGGAACGAATATCGGCAGTATCCCGGGCGGAATATCTGTTCCTAAAATGGCAAAGGGCGGGATTGTAACCTCACCTACCTTGGCGATGATTGGAGAATCGGGAGCGGAGGCGGTCGTGCCTCTTTCAAGGGGTGGTGGCTTTGGAACGACGGTCAATATCTCGATTGGTTCATTTTTTGGCGGCGACCCTGAACGCGCCGCTAGAGAAATCGGAGACTTGATAATCAAACGATTGCAACTCAACGCCTCGGTTTCCTAATATGGCGATAACTGTTTCTATCGGCGGAGTGGATAAAAGCGACCAGATAGAATGGGAGTCTTTGAGCGTGGAACAGGTAAAGACTTCACAGATAGATACTTGCAGTTTCAAGTTAAAAAAGCACGCTGGAAAAACCTACTCGCCCGCTATCGGGGATTCTGTCTTGGTTCAAGACGGGGCTACGTCAATTTTTGGCGGCATCGTGGTTAAGATAAACAATTCAATCGAGGCAGGACTTTTAACTCGACTCGCGGTTCAATGCGTCTCTTACGAAAAGCAGTTAGATAGATATTTGGCAGTCAGAGAGTTTACGTCAGTCTCGGCGAGATACATTCTCAACGCTTTACTAGATGAGTTTGTTAACCAACCAAGTAAAGAGATAGACCTTGGAGAATCAACGGAGACGTGGACAACGGAGGACGGGACTGTCGCGGCGAATACTACGGCGGGACAATTCATTGAAGGTTCGCAATCTAGAAAGTTTACGGCTACGGCTTCAAATACCGCTACGGCAAGGAGAGAGACAACGCTTGACCTTACTTTATTTTCAGATGCGACCGCTTCAACTACAAGCGATAAAATCAAGTTTTATGTGTATGTGGATACTCTCGCGAATCTCGCGTCTATTCGGCTTCTTTGCGTCTCGGACGCTGGTGCGACCTATACAAATTATTATGAGACGACTGTCGTGGCGGCTTCACTCGTGGCTGGATGGAATGAAATAATTGTTTTGAAATCCGCTTTTACTTCTTCGGGAAGTCCGAATTGGAACGACATTAAAAAGAGACAATATCGAGTAACTGCTTCAGCTTCGGGGACGGTAAATGTTTCGATAGACGATTGTCGGCTCATAAAATCCACGGCGTTCACAATGGGGAGCGTGAAAGACGCAGACGCTCCGACAATCGGAAGCGTGAAGTTTAACTACGAAAGTGTTTCATCTGCTATAAAACAAGTGGCTGAAATGGTTGGGTGCGATTGGTATATCGACCCCGTCAGGGTTCTTCATTTTTTTGCGCCTTTAACCGAACCCGCGCCTTTTGGGCTTACTGACACTTCCGCTAACTTTGCTTGGGACTCGTTAGACGTCTCGCAGGATTCGGCGACAGTCAAAAATCAAATCTACGTCAGAGGCGGAGAGTATCAAGGCGCGTCAACGGATTTCGATACGGACGCGGATGGCGTGTCTCTTAACTATCGTTCGCCGTATAGAATAAAAAATCTAACTGTAACGGTAGCCGCTGTTTCAAAAACCGTTGGAGTAGATAACCTCGCCGACCCCGCGTCATACGATTGTCTCTATAACTTTATGGAGAAAACCTTAAAGTTCAAGACGGCGACCAAACCGACAGCGGGACAGTTAATCAAGATGACAGGCAACCCGATGATTCCCGTTATCATAAAAAAAGGGGACGCCTCTTCAATTGCAACGCACGGAATCTATGAGTTTCTGATTCTTGATAAAACGATTCTAACTCAACAAGGGGCAAGAGATCGGGCTTCGGCGGAACTCACGGCGTATCGGGATACTCTCATCGAAGGCTCGTTTACGACAGATACGACGGGGCTCCGCGCTGGACAGACGATTTCGATAGCGATCGCGGCAAGAGGGATTTCGGATACCTATATCGTTCAGTCGGTTTATTTCAGGACAAAAAGCCCAACGGGGTTTATCTATGATATAAAAATTGTCTCGACCCGTTCCTTTGGTGTCATTGAATATCTGCTCGGACTCCTTCGTGATTCTAAAAAGCAGATAACAATGAATGATGATGAGGTTATTGATGAGGTTCAAGATATAGACGAAACCGCAACCGTCGCAGACGTATGGACGCAAGGTTCGATGAACGCTCAAACGGAGACGATTACTTTCGGAGAGGCAGAACAAGATGATTTGAATCACGGGACTGTCTTCGTTCTAACCCCTTATGTCTTTTCAGGATTCGCGGATACAAAAAGACCGTTTATTCTCGATGGCAGTCTACTGTCGTGATATACTTCGTTTATGGAATCATTATCCGCGCTTGCGCGATCAGAGGGCTTGAAAATAAAAGGACGTTTGAAATGCACGCTCACGAATCCCGACGGTTCTTTTGAAGTTAAGGAATACGACAACCTTGTCGTAACGGCTGGACGGACGGGAATAGCAAGTCATTTGACCGCAGGAAGCCCAAGTCCTACAACGCTACGGGTCAATTACGTTGCCCTTGGAACAGGCGTTACCGCCCCCGCTAATGGAGACACGACGCTACAAACCGAAGTCTATCGAAAGGCAACGGCAAGTGCGGCTAATGCCTCAAACGTGGCAACGATTACGGGCTATTACACAGCCGCGGAAACGTCAGGGACGTATAGGGAAGCGGGTTTATTTATGAGCGGAACAGGCGCGGCGAATAGTGGGACGCTTCTTTCTCGTGTGGCAATAAATATAACAAAATCAGTAGCGCAAACCCTAACCATCGAATGGACGATAACAATTTCTTGATATGAGCTATCCAACCCCTACTGTGGCAGGCGACCAGCTCCCAGCCGCAGATTTCAATGATTTTTCGTTGAATCCTGTTTATACCTACGGCGAAACTCTTGCCGTGGGCGACGCTGTATATCTGAAAGCGGCAGATGGTAAAATATGGAAAGCGGATGCAGATGTTCAAGCGCAGGTTGACGCCTTCGTCGGAATTGTCGCGGCGGCTGGGAACGCTGATGATACAAAAAGAATCTTCGCACCGGGGAAAGTGGCTACAGGGCTTTCAAGTCTTACAGCTGGCTCGACTTATTATCTTTCAAACACTGCGGGTGGGTTGTCACTAACCGCAGGAACTTTTTCCTATATCGTAGGCGTCGCGATTTCTACAACAGCCCTTTTGGTTGCGCCAAATAACCAACGAGGTAGCCTCAATGATTTCGGCAACGGTTCCGACGGAGAACTCGCCCTTGATGGCACGAATACTTACGCGAGCATTCTTTCAAAAGCGGGAGCAACGTACACCGCTTTACGAGATATCTTCGCGACCAACATTGTTTTTAGTGGGAGCGCGATTTTAGTAACTGCCGGGTATAAGATTTTTGCGAATGGTACTGTGTCCGGAACCGGAACTATCAGAAATAATGGGACAGTTGGTAGCGCAGGAACTAATGGGACAGGGAGCGACACAAACGCAGGCGGCGCGGCAGGGACGTCGGCTCCTGGAGTAACCGTCCCGTCTCCTGCGGCTCCTGGTGCTGGCGGTCAATCAAGTTATTCTGGGCCCTCAAATCCAGGTGTAGCAGGTGGAGCTGTAACGTTTGAGTATTTTACTACTGCGGGTTCTGCGGGCGGGGCTGGCGGCGGCGCAGGCAGTCCAGGAGCGGGCGGAGCTGGAGGAAGCGAAGGCTCTCAAATCGCTTGGCGGCCGTTTTCTATCAATCAAGCAAATCAATGGTTTAGTTTTTCAGGCGCTTCCCTAATTGTAATGCAAGTCGCCCCTGGAGCCGGCGGTGGCGGGGGCGGAGGAGAAGGAACGAACGTGGGTGGAGGTGGTGGTGGAGGCGGAGGCGGGGCTGGCGGTTTCGTCTTTTGCGCTTTCGCTAACATTATTGGTTCGATTACTTTTGAAGCAAAGGGGGCGGCTGGAGGGAACGGTGGTACTGACGCAGGAGCAAACAGTGGCGGTGGCGGCGGGGGGGGCGGAGGTAATGGCGGGATAGTCCTAGTCATCTATCGTTATTCATCGGGCTATACAACCGATGTAACGAGTGGAGCGTATGGGGCAGGCGGGACGGGGACAAACCCAGGCTCTAATGGAGTCGTAGGTTCTGCGGGAATCGCTATCGCCCTACAAATCAAATAATATGAAACTTAACGAATCCGCCTCAATCAAAGGGGAATATCGCCTGACTCTCACCCTCCCTGAAACAGCAAAACAAGAATATCAAGCGATTCTTTCTTTTCTAAAAACTCATCCTGTTTCGAGATTAAAAGACGAAATCGAAAGAGCGTCTCACGCTTCAATCTACCGTGGGCTCCTAGCGGATTACTACAAACGCGCAAAGGTCGAGGAGATGGTTTTCTCAAACTTAATTCCGACAGTCGGGCGTTCGGTTCTCGCTCAACGTCTGGCGAATACAACGACCTACACAGGGATTGTAAATTACGCCGCTCTTGGTTCAGGGACAACCGCTCCAAACAACAGCGATACCCAACTAGGGACGGAATCATATCGAAAAACGATAGACTCTCAAACTTACACGAATAACGTAGCTTATCTTTCCGTGTTCATTCCTGCTGGAACCGCTACCGCAACCCACTATGAAGCAGGGTTATTCATTGATGGAGCGGCTGGGGCGAATACGGGACAGATATTTTCTCGTGTCCTTTTTTCTCCGCCTGTTGCAAAGACGGCTTTAGTTTCACTAACTTTAGACATAAGTTTAACCATATCGTAGGAAGTGCTATAATCAATCTATACTAAAAAATAACTTATCATATGAGCAACCTCACGACAGACACATCTCCGTATCCTCGCAAGACTATAACGGCTATAACAGCCGCATTGGCAGGAACTTTGGGAGCTATCGCTACGCTTCTTGTTACGACGATAACAGGCGTAACAATCAACTCCACGACTCTGACCACATCAACCTTGACCGCGACCAGCACGTCCTCGCTCCAAGGCGCGGTAACGCTTGGCTCAACCTTCGCTTCTCCTGCGGGATTAGCAACGCTCTCCTCGCTTTCAGTTACAGGCACGTCATCATTAACAGGGCTTGCAACAATCGGAGCATTAACTGCTTCGGGAGCCGCTACGTTGAACAGCACGCTGGCTATGCCTTCGGCTCTAGCTACTCTTTCCAGCGTAACCGTTACAGGGACAACGATTCTCGGTGCGTCAGGGGCGAGTATTACGGGTTCTCAAACGGCTCTTCTGACCCTTTCACCCGATTCAATCGAAGGTTATCAATGCACATCAACGGCAACGGCAGTAACGGGCGCAGTATCAGGGAACGCCGTATTAGTTACTCCGCCCTTACAATGGACGACTTCAACCGTGGCTTTCAAAGCGAGCGGATTTGGTGGGACAGCGACGGTTCAAATGTGTAACACATCAGGAACGGCTATTACGCTCACGCCGTCATCCGCTTTGAGGATAACGACAATCCATTACTAAACGAAGGGACTTGGAGACTGGACGTTTCACGTGAAACACAAAAAAACCCCTCACGGGGTTTTTTGCTCTCTATCCAGTCTCTCGTAAAATTGAACCGGATTTCTCAATGCTACGCGGAGCGCAGAAAACGCCTAAACGCCTAAAAGGCGAAAAGGCGAAAAGGCGAAAAGGTGTTTAGATTCGCTTCGACGACTTTGGAAAGTTTATCTCGTCGCGTATCTGCTCACAGAATACCAAAAGCCGTCAGAATAATCCAACGGCTTCGGCTTGTCTCTTTTTTTACCTCTCCGTCGAGGAGTTACCTCACAGTCGGGCAAGCGGAGTGTCCCGCCAAAGAAATCAACCCTTGAACTCTATCACAGAATAGGTGTTTTTGCAAGGTTTTCTGCGTTCCTAGCGAGGTTAGACCCGTCGGGTAGCATAGATGCCCTGAAGCTAAACTAGCGCAGTTTTGAGGGTCGGGCGGCATCAGGAATTGCTTCTAATTGCTTCTAAACCCATTCCTCCAACACTCCCAGCAATTCAGCAATGATGAGAATAACAAGTCCCGAATAAAGCGATAATCCAAGAACCGTGAATCCTACGATACGAATCATTGATTTAATGAGGGACACTTGTTTGTGAGTCATATTTTCTTATGATTTGACTTGGTAACATATAGATCGTCCCACATTTTTTGCATTTGAGCCAAGACTTGAAATAAAAAGATTTTCTCAATTGTTTCTGCGTGATTGCCTTATGCGTTTTTCTTTCCAAAGCCCCACCGCACTTTTTGCACGCATCGTCAATAGTAGGCTCAATCTTGTTAACCTTCTTCGCCTCAAAAGAAACCTCGTTGCCGCAATACTCACAAGAAGCGACAACCCAATTCTCAATCTTTCTGAATCTCCATTGATTCTCGAGGCATTTACTGCAAGCTCTCATTGACATATTTTTCTATCATAATAGCTTCGGTTGTCGAGATATGGTTAGCTCTTGCCCCGTTGTTTCGCTTGCGAAAAAACAAAGCATTCACAGCCCAGTGAAGGGAGACGATACACTTCCCCACGTGGTCAATATGCCAGTCTAGGGAGCGTCAAGAAACGCTTTTAGCGACGCAATCGTTCTTTGATGTGCAACGTCGGCTCGGCTCACGAGCGTGCTAATAGCTTACGGTGTCCCCCGATTGCTGTCGGGAGCGCATCAGGCTTCCGCTTCTTTCGCGCACAGGGATTAACCCTGCTGACGCCTACCGAAAGACCAAATGGATTGGCTTGCCCTAGGCGAGCTATCAACGCAAAAAGCCGCCACTAGGACGGCTCGTTGCGAAACGCAGTTCCGCGTATGATGCGCGGGTCAACAAGTTTGAAGGTTGTTGGACATTCATATTGTAACTGCGTTTAACAGCTATTGCAATAGTACAGCCTCGCCCCTGAAAGAGCAAGAGCGAGGGTTTTGGGCTGTTTTTATGCCCTGCTGGGGCTGGGCAGACTTATCCACATCTATGTATTTCTTTATGATGTAATGAGCACAGCCAAATAACATCTAGGGGTTTCGAATAATCCGCGTGGTGTCCTTGGGTATTCGAGGAACCGCATTTTTCGCACATTGTCCGTTGTAAAAAACCTAATTTGACGGCTTTTTGCAACAGTTTTCTTGGGACATTTGACAATATGCAAGCGATAGCATACTATATGTATAAGGAGTCCAGAAAGGGCACCTAGCGCGGAGGGAGGGGAAGGCGGAGGAATCTACCTTGTCCCTCCCAAAGCAAAACGCGCATAGCGCGAAAATCATTCACACTAATTCACACGCATATGAAATCCACAGAAAAAAATCTAGCAATCCAAGCGAGGGACGCAAAAGCCCAATACGAGAATATGAAGGGTTTGTATCTCAAAGGTCGAATCACTTGGAGCGAATTGCGCCCCTACCGAGCGGAGGCGGAGAAGGCGGAAAAAGAGATGCGCTCCGCAATCAAGAAAGGGAGTTACGCAGAAATCGAGCGAGGGTTGAAAACCAAATACCAGAGCGCGAATAAGGAGAGCGCGAGAGTGTTAAATAATTTTTTTCAGCAAGATAAAAACCTAATTTATTCACACTAATATGCCTATCAAGGTTCATCTTCAAGGGTATTTGAAAAAAGTAGGAGTGTTATCGAAGTTGGTTTTAGTAAGCGAGGACGGAGAAACGAAGCTCGATTGCACTTGGTGGAAAGGTTCCGCGCCAGCGAGAGCGTCCCTAATGAAGGACGGAGTAAAAATCCAAGCGGTCGGCGAACTCTATTTCACGCAAGCGAACCAACCGATATTCAACATCCATCACTGCGAAAAAAATCTAATTCATTCACACACTATATGCATAAAAAAATGACGCGAGAGGAGAGAGTAGCGATGCTGAAAGCAGTGTCAGAGAAGGTGAAGGCGGGGGAAATAAAAGGAGTCCAAGCGGTATCGGTTCTTCGAAAGGAATACAGTATCTTCAATCAATGCTTTCTTGCCGCGCAAGAAGCCCCAGCGGGAGTGTTTGGAGGTTATCAGCAATGGCGTTCGCTCGGGCGCAAGGTCAAGAAAGGTGAACACGGCTATTCGATTGTCTTTCCGATGCAGAAAAAAGAAGAAGACCAACGAGGGTTGGAAGAAAAACCCCGCTTCTCTTGCGCAACGGTATTCCATTTCGACCAGACGGAAGAAGTCGAGAAGGAAGTTGGAAAGGAGGAAACAGTATGAGGCAATTAACCGCTCGACAGAAGAAGGTCATAGACAGGTTTATGATTGAGAACCCCGACGCTAGGACGGTTGACGATATAGGCGTTGATATACTGCTCGAATTGGAACGAATCAATGACACGGAAATCTTGTATAACGAAATCAGCCGCTATATGTCGGACAAAGTTTTTTCAAACCTATGAAAACTAAACTAGAGTCCTACGTTAGAACGATATTGATTCAAAGCCCCGAAACCAGAAACGATGACAGGTTATTGTGCCTTGGAGTCTGGAAGCGATTCAATGAATCGGTGTTTAGACAGATTGACGGAGCGTGGTATGTATCTTGCGATGCAATCCAAAAGATTCTCCCAAGTGCAAGTAATATCACGCGGGTTAGGGTGGTGATTCAAAACGAAAAAGGCGAGCTATTGCCTACCCTTTATACGATTCTGAAAAAAAGAGGACTGGCAAAAAAAGACAGACAGCCATTAAACGAATGGAAAGAAGATTTTATTAACTAACAAGCGCGAATCACACTATATGAACCAACGAGGAATATGTCCGATGTGTAGTAGGGAGCGAGAATTAACAGGGATTGAGTTTGTTATGAGGCTATCAAGATACGGACTGGCTTCAAGCCCCGAAAGAGTATGCGAAGATTGCGATTCAAAACGCTGTAACGATTGTCGTAGGAAGATGGATTATGAATGTGTATATTGCGAGAAATACGAATTAAGTTATAGATGATATGACCCTCATACGAATAATCAATGAGATACCCTACATATTAAGCATAAAGAATAATATGACCAACACACAATTCGACCTGCTGATGGAACGATTAAATATAATGATCGCTATGCTCACAGAACTTCGTGAAATTGAGAAGAGAGTAGAGATGGCGGTAATAGATAGATAATATGACCACCCACGACCCCCACTCCCTAAACCCTCCCGAAAAACACCGCGCCCCGTTCCGCCTCTGGCGCGTCATCGCCATCCTCTCCGTCATCCTGTTCTTAGCAGTATGCGTGTGGGGTTATTCAATAATAACTAATCTCTAATATGCCAAAAATCATAATAAAGAATCGCCTTACCGATAAAATAATAGTTGAAGTGGAAGCGGAATCTATTAAAGAAGCTGTTGAAAAGAATAAAGCGGACTTGCGCGGAGCGGACTTGCGCGGAGCGTACTTGCACGGAGCGGACTTGCGCGAAGCGTACTTGCGCGGAGCGGACTTGCGCGGAACGGACTTGTGCGAAGCGAACTTGTACGGAGCGGACTTGCGCGAAGCGAACTTGTACGGAGCGGACTTGCGCGAAGCGAACTTGTACGGAGCGAACTTGTGCGGAGCGGACTTGTGCGGAGCGAACTTGTACGGAGCGAACTTGTGCGGAGCGGACTTGTGCGGAGCGAACTTGTGCGGAACGGACTTGTGCGAAGCGAACTTGTGCGGAACGGACTTGTACGGAGCGAACTTGCGCGAAGCGGACTTGTGCGAAGCGAAGATAAAAAATTCACAAAAAGAAGAATTATTAAAATGTTTGAAGATTAAAATTGAAGAATAATATGTCCAAAATCTACGAATATAAAGACTTGAAGAACATTCTGAAGGTAGGCGACGAAGTGAGAGCTGTGGAGGGGAAACATAATATGTGTGTTCGTCTCAAAGATGATGGCTCAAATACGCAGAAAATTACAAGCGTTGTTGAAGAAGGTTTTGATATAGATGGTTGCACTCACTACTACAGAGAAACCTGCTACCTCGAAATCGTCTCACCAGAACCCAAAACTCTCGATAATCTGGAAGTGGGGGATGTGATTCAATATACGAATCATAATAAGTTTGTACATCGAGCAGAAATACTGGAAAAAGGGATGAGTGGAAAAACATTTCTATTGTCGTTATCTTGGAGAGAAAAAGAACAGTCGGAAAAAGCGATCTTGGAAATGCGAACTGCGACAGGAGGTACATACCACATCGAACAACTCCGCCGCGAAGGGTGGTCAGTCGTCCAACCTGAAATTAAATGTGATAAGTGTGGGAAATAATATGAACAACCTCGAACGCCTAGAACTCGCTAGCCACATCCTCTCCTCCGACGCGTCTTTTGAAGCGGACTGCGTTGGTTTGGATGAAGCCCAAGGTCGCGCTGTCACAGAACGTGAAAAGCAATTGGCGTGGGTTGTGGATAGATTGTATATGCTTATTCACCCCGCTTTCTCCTGTAAACATCCCGATTGGGACGAGGAGAATGAGCGGAGATATAAAGAGATATGTCCAACACCAAAATCCTAATCCGACTTGCGGATATACCACTCTCCGAGTGGTCGCAGAAAGAAATCAAATTGCTAATTAAGACCGCTAAGACCGAACTGCGTGTTTGGACACTGGTCTTGGAAGAAGCGGAAAAGTATTTGAAATAATATGAAAACCTTATTTTTTCTTTTGTTGGTTAGTCAGATATTCCTCGGCTATGAAATGTTTTCCGCAGAATGGAAGATGAACGACGTTTTGAAGGAGGTCAAATATCTTCAAAACAAAACGGTTATTCCTAAACCTAAAATAGCTACATCAACAATAATGACTTTCCCACCGCTCGATAAAAACGCCAAAGTTTTTACGGATACTGGAAATAAAGGTCGAACACGATGCGGGACGTTTGAAGGGAGTTATTACTGCGAAAAGGAGGTGAAAACAAAATGACACTAAAAACAGCGGCGTTACTGCCCTCGCTGATATTCGCGTTCACTTTAACGCTTGATAGCACTCTATTAAAAGTCTTGATGGTTGGATTGTATCTCGTAGTCATAATTAAGGTGTTGGAGGAATACAGTAAGAAGGAGATAGAAAAATATGAAGAAAAAAGACGTTAACTTAAACAAGGCGGCGCAAGCGTTAGGGCGTAAAGGAGGCGCGGCGCGATTCAAGAAATACGGCAAAGAGGCGATGGCTGAAATGGCGAATCGGAGGTGGGAAGCATACAGAAAAAACAGGGAGGAATTATCCACAGAAAACGCTTGACGGATAATGCTAGCGTCTGCTATAATTTAGTTATTCATTCACACTAAAACACGACGTAAATATGCGCGGCAATTGACCGCAGGACTTTAGATTTCACTCACACTAACGTCTAAATATGAAAAAAGAATTATTGCCCACGATAAGTGTCGGAGCCACGACAATGTCTGTAGTCCCAGTCGAAGAAAAGAATGCGTCTCAATCTTATTCACCGGAAGTCTTAATCGCCCAAGCAATTGATAAAGGATTGCCCGTTGAGACGATGGAGCGATTACTGGCGATGCGAACAGCGTTAAAAGCCGAAGCCGCAAAAGAGGCGTTCGATGAAGCGATGGCGAACTTTCAAGCGGAATGTCCTATCGTCGGGAAAGGCAAAGAGGTTAAGAATCGTTCGGGGGTCGTGATGTATCACTACGCCCCGCTAGATTCGATTGTAACCGAGGTCAAGGGAATAATCGGTAAACACGGATTCAGCTATTCAATCAAAACCGAGATAAAAGAAAACGCGGTCAAGGTGGTTTGTATCGTAAAGCATAAAGGAGGGCATTCGGAATTAAGCGATATGGAGGTTCCTCTCGCAACGAGGACTGAAATAATGTCAGCCCCTCAACAGACAGCGGCTACGATGACGTTCGCTAAACGCTATGCCTTTTGTAACGCCTTTGGAATTATGACGGGCGACGAGGACACAGACGCGACGCCACAGACCACACACGCTGAAGTAGGGAGCAAGGCGACAGAAGCCCAAATGAACACTATCAGCGAACTCGCTATGCAGGCGGGATATTCAAAAGCAGATGTCGGCGTTCGATGTCGCGAACTCTATGGAGTTTCGATTCTAGACATCACAACGGTTCAAGCCGACGGGATTATCACAGGATTGATGAAGCGCATTACTCAAAAGACCGCCGTATGAAAAAGACTCACGGGATGGCAGGTAAACCCTTGTATAAAGTCTGGGCAGGTATCCTAACTCGTTGTCTGAATAAGAACGATCATAGTTATACTTTCTACGGAGCCCGAGGTATTACAATATGTGAATCTTGGCGGAAGTTTGAGAACTTTCAAAAAGATACGGCTAATGGATACAGCAAAGGACTTTGTCTCGAAAGAATAAATAACGACGGGAATTATGATCCTTCTAATTGCAAATGGGCGACAAGGGCGGAACAGGCGCGCAATAGACGCAATACAATTTTATTCAATAACGAGACTGCGACAGAGGCCGCGAAACGACTTGGAGCATCAGAAAGCACGGTCACGGCTCGTATACAAAAAGGATGGAGCCTCAAAAACGCCTTTACTCTCCCGTTGTATACTCATATGAAAAATTATCTATGAAGACTTATTATTTCTCCGATGAGATTTCGTGGATTGAGGCTCGTCGCGGCAAGATAACTGGGTCGAAACTTGGGGGCATCATTTCGAAACGGAATATAGATAAAAAGAAACAAGGCTTTTATGAGTTAATCGCAGAAAGAATCGGACTGCCAGCAGACGGAGAAAATCCGATGGACAGAGGTCATCGCCTTGAAGAAGAAGCAATCGAACGATTTGAGAAGATGACGGATAAAAAAGTTAACTGCGAGCTTGTCTTATGGGTCAAGGATGATAATGAGAGTATCGCTCTTTCGCCCGATGGAATGATTGGGGAGACGGAGGCAGTGGAAGTCAAATGCCTTTCATCGGCTCGGCATATCGAGGCGTATCTTACGGGCGAGATACCAGAAGAATATCGCTATCAAGGGCTACAGTATTTCGTAGTCAATGAGAAGCTGGAAAAACTTTATTTCTGCTTCTATGACCCGCGTCTAAAGGTAAAAGATTTCTTCATTATCGAGATGAATCGTTCTAACCTCACGGATGAAATAAACACGTTGGAGATTTACCAAAAAGATACGCTGAAAGAGGTCGAGGAAATTGCGAGCAAGTTAATGGAGTTTTGACCAGAATATGATTAAACCGCGGTTCGTCGCCAAGATCGGGAAAGGCGCGCTGGTCTTTAACAATCCCGACGCCGTGTCCGCCTATCTTCGAGGGTTTAAGGTAGGGCAGGAGATTGATGTGATTATCTCGAAGCGGTCAAAGCCTCGTACGACTCAACAAAATGCTTATCTCTGGGCGGTTGTCTATCCGATAACAGCGAAAGAGACAGGGCATACTTGTTTAGAACTCCACGAGGCTATGAAGGCAATGTTTTTACCGCCGACGTTCGTTGAATTAAATGGGAAGCGGGTCAGAATACCGTCGAGTACAAAACTGTTATCAGTAGCAGAAGAGTCAGAGTTTTTGGAACGGGTAATAGCGGAGTTTTCTAGTATGGGTATAATTATTCCGCCGGCTGAATCAATAACATTATGAAAAGGATCCGATTGACACAAGGGAAAACTACGATAGTAGATGATAATTGGTTTGAGCCATTATCAAAATGGAAATGGTGTGTTTCTTCAGTTGGGTATGCGGTTCGAGGAGAGCGAATTGGAAAAAAGAATCGTTCAATCCTTCTGCATCGTCAAATAATGGATGTGCCCAAAGGGTATGTCATAGATCATAAAAACGGGGATCCGCTTGATAATAGAATTTCGAATCTTCGAATCTGCACACAGTCTCAAAATTGCGCGAATAGTCGAATGAAAATAACGAATAAAAGTGGTTACAAGGGAGTGAGCTGGTGCAGGATTATGAAAAAGTGGCGAGCCACGCTTACTATAAAATACAAACAAAGAATCCTTGGCTATTCAGAGAGCAAGATTGAAGCCCGAGAGATGTATGCCAAAGGACTCGAGAAATTTGTCGGAGAGTTTGCGAGAGGATAAGAGCCGAAGCGGCGACGATGGGTATTATGGTTCCAGACCCCGGAGATTTTCTTGGTTAGTTATCAACAGGTTATAGATTGTTCGTGCTGGCGTTAGGTGGTAAAATAGGACGGGAGCGAATCGGGGGGTTATTCCTCCTCCTCCCGATTCGTCTCCTGTCTCTACCGCCCGTTGTAAGGCGCGCAAGCGCAATCAACGGGGTGCGTCGTTCTCGCGCAAGCGAGGTTAGTGTGACCGCTCGGCTTACGCTGGGCGGTAGAGATGGGAGAAAAAAAATGACCAAACACGAAAAAAAAACCTTAAACGGACTTCTTCACGAGATAGTAGGATTTCGAGATAAAAGATGTTTGCGATGTGGGAATCCTAAATGGCAGTTATCGCATATCTATCCTAAAGGACGTTATCGGCGGATGGAGTTTGAACCTGAAAATGTGAAAGCCCTTTGCTATGCCTGTCATCTTAATTGGTGGCATAAGAATCCTATTGAAGCCCACGAATGGCTACGGCTCATTTATTCAAAAGAAAAACTGGATAGATTGAAACTGATGTCGAATACAGACCAAGGGAGATTCGACTATAAGATACATAAACTTTTTCTCGAAAACATAATTTCTAAACACGCTAGCGCGAAATATGCTTGAAATCACAAAACGATTCACCTTTGAAGCCGCGCATAGACTGCCTTGGCATAAAGGAAAATGCCAACAGTCGTACGGGTACAGTTATAAGTTAGAGGTTTCAGCTTTGGGAGAACTCAATGAAAATGACATAGTGCTTGATTTTGACGACCTGACAAAACTTGTTAAGGAAGTAGTCATTGATAGATACGACCATAAGGATTTGAATGACTTTTTTCCTAATCCTTCTGCAGAAGTCTTGGCGCAAAACTTTCTCATTGATTTAGACTTGGCGTTCAAGATAAAAGGATTCAACGGGGTTATCTCAAAGATTCGTCTATGGGAGACGGAGAATTGCTCGGTGCTCGTTAAAAACCAACGATATGAATCTAAAAGTGAATGAGATTTTCTCTACCTTCCAAGGCGAAGGAACGAACGCGGGCTTGCCTTGCACGTTCCTACGGCTTGCGATGTGCAATCTTCATTGTAAATGGTGCGATACTTGGTATTCGTGGAACTTTGGAAAAGGAGACGGAATAGAAGAAAAATGGGGTTCAAAAACAGTTAGACTCGAAGATGAGCTGCACGAACTATCTCCCGCTTTTGTTGCGGGAAAACTTATCGGCGTGAATACGAAAAATCTAGTCATTTCAGGCGGTGAGCCGATGTTACAACAGAACGCTTTGATTGAAATGTTTTGCCAAGTAGCGGCAGACGGTTATCAATTCAATTCCTCCGAGATTGAAACGAACGGGACGGTAGCTCTTGACCCAAGATTGAATAATCGTGGAAGCAATTAAAATCAAACCTAGAGATTGAAAATGATAGTGAATTGTTGGTTTATTTGATAGACGTAACTTGTGAGAGATATGGCAAAAAACGGGAGAAAAACAAAGAGAACGCCTGAACTTCAAAAGGAATTATTGGGACATCTTGGAATTGGTCATACCGACCTCGATGCCTGCGCTTTGTCTGGAGTTAGAACAGAAACTTTCTATCAATGGATTAAGGCCTTCCCTGATTTTTCTGATTTGGTTATCAAGGCAAGACTCAAAGCAAAAGACCAGTGTATTAAGATTGTCAGGCGCGAAGCACTTGAAAATTGGAACGCGGCTACTTGGTGGCTGATTAAAAAAGGCGGCAGGGAGTTTATGGAAAAACATATCGCGGAAGTCGAGGATGGGACAATCGCCAAACTTCCAAAAGAAATGCAGGAAAAGATAAGACAAGCGATTGAATATGCCCTCCCTAAAAGCAAACGGACTATTTCTAAATCCAAAAAGACTAGCCAACAGAATAGCGAATGACAAGGTTTTCAGAAAAGGACTGGCTATCTCATCGCTATATTGGTTCGCTCATATTTACTATGCTCCGTATATTCAATATGAGACTGCGGATTTCCAGAGGGAGATATACGACGACCTGCAAGATTCAGACAATCAATTCCTAGAGATTCTAGGTTTTCGTGGTTGCACGAAATCGACAATCATCACTCATTTTTTTATTGTTTGGTCAATCATCACGGGAAGAAGCCGATATCCTCTTTTGATTGCCGACACTGACAAACAGGCGAATAGATACCTCTACAACATCCGCGCCGAGTTAGAACAGAACGAGCTTTTGATACAAGACTTCGGTGCTTTCAAGCCTGAAATGGGAGCAGACAATGACGAATGGCAAAAGACGACCATTGTTCTCCCGAAATACAGGGCGCGTATTTCCGCCCATTCCAACGGGGGGAATATCAGAGGGTTGCGACATCTTGAAATCCGTCCCGATCTTGTCGTATGCGATGATATCGAGAATATCGAGGAAACGAGACAAAAAGAGCAAAGAGACAAACTTTACAGGTGGTTCAAGTCCGATGTGATGCAGGTGGGAGACAGGAAAACGAGGTATATTCTTCTTGGTAACTTGCTCCATAGCGACGGGTTGATGTGCCGAATCGAAAGAGAGATAGCGGATGGAAAGATTAAAGGGCTTTTCAAACGTTATCCGATTATTGATGAGGAGGGGAAATCAATATGGACGGGCAAGTTTTCCAATATGGAATCATTGGATATTGAACGCAGGAAGCTAGGAGAAAAGACTTGGATTCGAGAATCGCTCTTAAAGATTGTTCCAGAGGATGGGCAAGTAATTCACGATGATTGGATTCGATACTTCAAAAAGATACCAGAAGGATTCGTGCCGACGGGCTTTGGGGCTGGCGTGGACTTGGCTATCTCGAAAAGAGAGACGGCAGACTATACGGCTATCGTTCCAGGTATCGCTGGACTCTTGGACGGCAAGCCGAAAATCTACATTGGCAAAAGGATAACAAACCTTCGGCTTTCAATGGCTGAAACGATAGACGCTTGCAAAACCTTGGCGAATCTAAAGCCCGGTATGAGATTCTTCGTTGAGCAGGTTGGCTATCAAGCGGCGGCTGTTGAGGAGATGAAGCGTAAATGGCTTGCTGTTGACCCCTTAGCTCCTATCTCGGATAAAAAGGCGCGCCTAGAAGCGGTTGCTGGTTATGTTAGAGACGGGACAGTCGAGTTCCCTGATGAGGCGGCGGACGACCTTGTGATTCAATTGACTCACTTCGGGACGGAGGCGCACGATGACCTTGTTGATGCTTTCGCATATCTTCTTCTCGGCTTGCTTCGTAACTCAATAGGGGAAAAGAAGGTTGTATGGTTATGATTCTCTATTCCGTGATACAATTCTCTTGATATGTCTTTCTTTGATAATCTCTTTTCAAAAATAGGTTTGGTCAGAAAAAGTTTTGAAGGATTAAAACTCGCCCCTATGTATGGGCTGGGTTTTTTCTTTTCAAAGACAAAGGTTTCGCAAGCAAAATTGATGTCGGAGGCGGCAGGTTGGGTTTTCTCTTGTATTTCAAGAATCTCGGAGACGGTTATCAGTGAACGATTGCGTCTCTATCGCAAGACAGGAGAAGGGGCGGAGGACTGGGAGGAGATAACCAGCCATCCTTTTTTAGACCTCTTACAGCGTCCTAATTCGTGGATGCCCGGATATGAGTTAATTCAAACGTGGAGCGAACACGAAGATTTAACGGGTAATGCTTATTGGTTACTTGATGGGGTAACGGATGAAAACTCGATACCGACAAGAATCTATCCCTTGAATCCTGCTTATATGACAGCGGTCGTCGGTTCTGTTTCGGGAGATGTGGACAAGGTGGTTAGTTACGAATATCAGACAGGAGCGACAAAAAAGGTTTTCAAGCCCTTTGAGATTCTTCATTTCCGCAGAATAAACCCCAACGACCCGTTTAGAGGATTGGGACCAACGGAAGGCAGTATGGACTCCGTGGATACTGATAACTGGATGAGGGAGTGGAATCGTCGCTTCTTTCAGAACTCGGCAATCCCGGGTGTCATTTTAGAAACAGAGGACACTTCAAGCGAGGCGGTTAGACTGCTTCGAGAATCGTTTGAAGATAGGCACGCGGGCGTTGAACGAGCGCACAAGACCGTGGCTCTACCAAGGGGCGTCAAACTCGCCAAGATGGGCTATGGGCAGAAAGATATGGACTTCGTTGAATCCCGCGCAAAGAATCGGGATGAAATCCTAGCCGCTTTCGGTGTTCCTCCTATCGTTCTCGGTATGGGGCTTGGTGAATCTATCAATCGGGCTACGGCTGAAACACAGGAATACGTTTATGCTAAATACACAATCAAACCAAAACTGAAGCGTTTTGAGGCGTATATCAACGAGTTTTTACTTTCTAGATTTGGAGAGGATATTGCAATCGCCTTTGATGACAATGTGCCGCAGAACGTGGAGCAGAACTTAAAGCTTTACACCTCGGCACTTGGGGGGGCTTCGTATATGACAATCAATGAAGTCAGAACAAAGGAAGGTTTAGAGCCGATTGAGGGCGGGGATACTTTGCCGCAACCCGCTACGCCTCAATTATACGGCTTAATGCAAAGCAAAAAGAAAAAGGTTGTCCCTAATCGTTCAAAAAGCAAAAAGAAAACCAACGACAAGATGGTTGATAGTATAGTGTCAACTATAAACACATTCGTTCAGTCAAAGAAAAAGAATCTCGAAACGATAACGACGGTTGATTGGCTTGAAAACTGGAAAGCGTTTGTCGGGCGCACGCTCCCACAAGAAGAAAAGATGAGAGAGGCGATGGCTGATTATGCAAAAGGGATGACTGTGCGGGCTATGGAAGCTGTTAGACAGGAATTAAAAGCCCACAGACGAGCAATGAAATCGAAGGGCGTGGATATCGCTAAAATCCTAAACAAAGATGATGAAATCGCCTTAATAATCGAGGGCATAAACCCTATCTACCTTTCCATATTGAAAACAGAAGGCGTCGCGGCGGCTACGCTTGTCGGAGCGGCGTTCGATGAGAAAGAAAAGAGAATGTTGGCGGCTCTTAAAAAAGCAATCGGCTTAATGGCTGAAAGTTATACGCAGACCACGCTTGATACCTTAAAAACTAAACTCGAAGCAGGATTGGCGGAGGGTGAGGGGTTGGTTAAACTCACGGAGACGGTTAGAACGATAGGCGAATGGAGTGAGACTTCAAGAGCCGAGCGAGTGGCAAAGACCGAGGCGTTTCGGACTGCCAATTTTGCAACCAAAGAAGCGTGGAAACAATCGAATGTGGTAAAAACAATCAAATGGTATACGGCGGAAGATGAAAAGGTTTGTCCGTATTGTTTCGAGTTTGACGGGAAGATTGTAGGGATAGATAAAGACTTCGCGGAAAAAGGCGACACTATCATTGGAGTGGATTTGGAAGGGAATACTGTTGAGATGACGATTGAGTATGCGAACATCGAGGCGGGGAGTCTCCATCCGAATTGCCGTTGTTACGTCCGACCTGACGAAATTACAATAGAATAAAATAATGCTATAATTAAATTATGAGAAAAGGTCAAAAACATTCAGAGGCTACCAAGCAGAAGATGCGAGGGAGAACTGGAGAACTCTCACCTGTATGGAAGGGTGGTTGCCGTTTTTTGGAATATCTTAATCTAAATGGAAACATTTTGACTTCTAATATCTAACCATATGTATTCACGACCAACAGTAACGAACGTAACGATGACAGCGGCGAACACCGAGTATTCGCACATCGTCCAAGCAAACACGAAAAAGCTTCTCATCAAAGAACGCTCTGGCGGGAGTTCGGTAAAACTTTGTTATACATCGGGTTCGAGTGGCACGACATATATCACGATTCCGGCAGGTTCGAGCAAGCATCTTGAAGCCGCTTGGCTTCGAGGTATCGTGCTTTATTTTCAATGCCCTGATGCAGGGAATGTCCTCGAAATCGAGGAATGGGTAGCATAACCAAAGATATGAATATCAAAAAACTGATAAGAGCAATTTTTATTGCAGGTGGGGCGACGTTTATCGCCGCAGTAGGAGCTTCCGCTCAAATGGGCGGAGGTATTTCCGTTCCGTCTCTTTGGAAGAAAATCACAGGCGGCGTCCATCCTATTGTTTTGACAGATACCATCGGAACATCGGCGGATAGAGTCGCAGGGGTTTACTCCGATCTTATTGACGGGACTTCGTTCGTTATCGGTGGGGCAGTAGTAGGCAATTTGACCGTAGGAGGTTCTGCTACGATTTATGGCGGAGTTACAGCTCCTACTTTTGTTGCTACAAGCACGCTTGCGGATTCAACATTCAATCGTTTGACTTGGGTCAACGCCACGGGCACGAATACGACATCTACGAATCTTTTTGCGACCAATCTTTCAGCGACGAATATTGTATCCGCTCTCACTCCCGACGCGAATAATACACGCAACATCGGCTCTCCCACGCTCTCGTGGAAAGATGTTTATGCGAGTGGGACTATCCTAGTAGGCGGAGGTTCCGCGGCGGCTCCGTCTTATTCTTTTGGGGCTGACGGCGATACAGGAATGTATGGAGGTTCAAACGTAATCAACCTTACGACTGCAGGAGCGCAGAGATTCAAGTGTGATTCAGGAGATTGCACGGTGAATCAAGGTCTTTACACGGTTGGAGGCATATTTCCAACGGCGAATAATGCTGTTGATTTGGGTTCCGCCGTGGCTTCTTGGAGAAACATCTACGCTTCGGGAACTGCCGTATTAGGCGGTGGATTGAGTGCCGCCGAAGACGCTTTGTCACCGGCAAAAACATCTTATTCCGACATCGGGAGCGAAACAAAACGCTGGAATCGTTTGCACGTCGCCGAGATTTATCTCAATGGCGGATTCGTTATGGCTTACGAAGCGAATACGCTCGCGTCCTCAACTCGACAGCTTTCACTGGGTCTCAACTACGCACAAGACACTGGTATCGTGGTGCGTGAGTTGGCTCTTTCAGGTTCAACCTATGGTGGAGCGTCAACCGTGTCTCTCATCGAAAGTCCGACGAGCACGATCAAAATTACAAATGGAACGACTGGGTGGGGCGGACTTATAGCGGCTAATGTAACAACGACTGTCGGTGTTCAGTTTTCCAATCTCTCTGCCGCAGGTGCAGGAACGACTAACCCGTTATGTCTCGATTCAACAGGCGTGGGTTACATCGGTGCGTCTCAAATCTGTCCGTTATCCTCTCTCGCAAGTAAAACCAATCTTCGTCCTATCTCATACGGACTGGATGAACTTCTCAAAACAAACTTCTACGATTTCGAATTGAGACAAGACGACGGACGCACTCACTCCGGTATCGTGGCTGATTATCTCCAAAAGACGATGCCGAATCTTGTGATGCACGAAGACGGAAAAGTGAACGGTTACGACGTGTTCTCAATGGTCGGCGTGCTAGGTCAGTCAATCAAAGACTTGAACGCAAAAGTGGAGAGTCAACAGAAAAAGATTGATTCGCTTGAAGCGCGATTGTTAAAACTTGAAAAGAGAAAATAATATGCCTATCGCTAAAACCCTCATCGGAACAGGAATCGCAATCGCCAGTATAACTGGGGCGATTCTTATTAATCCTTCGGATATGAAGGTATGCGAAGCGACTGGTTGCAGGAAGATTGAAAAGGCAGACTATACGCTTCTCAAAAGAACGCTTGCCGATAAAGTTAAAACTGATACTCCTTTACAATGGAGTGAATTGGAAGTCTTAACGGCAATCATAGATTTCGAGGCACGAAAAAATGGTAAGATGAAGCTAGGAGCGGTTGCTTCTCGCGAAGATATAAAGAATAAGATAATCCAAAAACTTTATGAAAATTGAAAAGATACAGCTCAAAGCGTTCTGCGAGAAGACGGGCGGTAAAGTGCGAATCATCGCCAGCGATGAGAGCGTTGACCGCTCGGGTGAATCAATCCCTTTTGAATCGTGGGATTTGGCTAACTTTTCCAAGTCTCCGCGGCTTTTGATTGACCACGATTATTCCGTGAAATCAATCGTCGGTAAGGCGGAGGGCATCGAATTGAATAAAGAACTTCGCGCCTTAACTTTTGAGCCAGTCTTTCACGATATTACGCAAGCCGCAAAAGACACAAAGGAAATGGTTGAACAAGGTTTTCTTGATACCGTCTCGGTAGGATTTTTACGCAATCAAGATGAGAAGGGCGTGGTTAAAAATGAAT
>JBAZWG010000002.1 GCA_041660505.1 Candidatus Paceibacterota bacterium | reverse complement strand
CCCTCTCTCCCCGCCAAAAAATCTGCCGTGAAAAAAATCTTCGGCTCGAACCTGTATTTGAAAAACAAAAAAATCTCCGGCGTGGCTCAACAGCCCTATGCCGAATTAATCTTGGCCAAAAAATCTTCCGAAAAATCTGACCTTTCCAATGTGCTGCTCCGCAGGTAGGATTCGAACCTACGACCAACTCGTTAACAGCGAGCTGCTCTACCACTGAGCTACTGCGGAATGTATCATATCCGTGACTTTAAAAACGATCTTCCAAACCCTGTTTTAAAGTATTTCTCACGTTTGATTGCTTGTTCTTTGTTCAAGCAAGCTTCGTAATAAATCAACTTTAGCGGGCGCCTTGGCTTTGTTGCCTCCACCAACCCAGTATTGTGGGAAGCTAATCGTTTCTTCAGGTCATTCGTCCAGCCTATGTATAACTTGTTATCAACCTCACTCTGGAGCACATAAGTAAAGAAAAACATGTTTATATTATACAGGCTGAGCTACCCGCCTGCCAACGACTTGCCTTAGTAGGCATGGCGGGCAGGCTGCGGAATGTATCTTATGATAAAGAACACTGCAGACATAGTACCAAAATAAGTCCCAAAAATCAAAACAGCGCCATGGTGAGCAGTAGAAGTCTGACTTCTACGATTTTTAATATTTGACTATTGCGCTTATTTTGAATACGGCATATAATGTACCGGAAGAGACCTTTAAGGTACCCTTCAGTCTACATATGGATAATAAACCAGTCAAAGGTGAATATTTGGAGGTTTTATTAAGATCTCCTAAAACCGTCTTTTCTACTAAAGATGTTGCTTTGTTGTGGGGCGAAGAAAAAGAGCAAACAGTCAGTGGGCGATTAAAGAAATATGTTAAGGCTGGAAAGTTGGTTAGGGTGCATCGTGGCATTTATGCCAAAGACAAAAACTATAATCATTTTGAGTTGGCGACTCGTATTTATACTCCCTCATACATTAGCTTTGAGACCGTATTGACTCGGACCGGTATTAATTTTCAGTACTATGGAAATATTTTTGTTGCCACATACGTGACCAGAGAAATTGAAGCCGATGGTCATAGAATTTCATTTATCCGGATGAAAGATTATGTGTTGAGTAATACATCTGGCATAGAGCATGAAGATGGCATCGCCATGGCAACCAAAGAGCGCGCTTTCTTGGATCGAGTCTACATTAGTAAAGATTACCATTTTGATAACTTGGATTCCTTGGACTTTGACAAGGTGTTTGAAATTTTGCCTATCTATCACAATAAGCGAATGGAGAAAAAGGTTAAGACATATTTTGAGCATTATAAAAGTAACCAGCCTAACAAACCTTCACCCCATTAGATATGAAGTTATCTAACGGGGTAAAAACCTATGACACTAGACTACTCAAAACACAAAAATATATTGCTTCAGATTCTGAAGGATATTTACTCGGACACTTCGATTGCCACTCATTTGGGTTTTAAGGGCGGTACTGCCGCTCTCTTGTTCTATGATTTGAATCGAGACTCGGTTGATTTGGATTTTGATTTGCTGGATGAAAGCAAAGAAGCTGAAGTGTTTGAAAAAATTAATAAAATTGCTAAAAGTTACGGGACGATCATTGATTCTCGCATAAAACACTTTAATCTTTTAAATGTTATCTCATACGCACCGGGAGCACAGAAAATAAAAGTTGAGGTAAACCGAAGGAATTTTGGCTCTAAGTATGAGCTCCGAACTCTACTCGGCATCTCTATGCTTGTGATGATCCGGGAGGATATGTTTGCCCACAAACTTATGGCTATGCATGAACGAGTTGGCAAAACGAGCCGTGATATTTATGACGTTTGGTTTTTCCTTAAAAACAATTGGCCGATAAATAAGGAGATTGTTGAACAGCGTTCCGAAGTGTCTTTCAAAGAGCTTTTGCAAAAATCCGTTGAGCAAATAGAGAAGATGGATAACAAGCATATCCTTGATGGCTTGGGTGACTTTCTTACCGAGCCTCAAAAAGATTGGGCCCGGGCAAAGCTCCGGACTGAGACCATCTTCCTTTTAAAGGCTCGAATGGAAAGCGAAAAATTCACCCCGTTAGATACAGCGAACAATCTAACGGGGTAAACGATATGTCAGAACAAGACTGAAGAATTATCTAACGGGGTAAATTTACTGCCGCCTAGGTCTCTCCTTGAGAAGGAGCAAAGCTACGGGAAAAGGTGCCCGCCCGCTTGGAACCTCTAAGCGAGTCTGGCGGGAGTCCTTGGGGACAAATGTTCTGCCTAGATTTTTGGGGCTAAGCAGAGTAGAATCACGGAATGAATCTTGATGAATTTAAAAAAGAATTTGTGAGGCAAGAGCTGGGAATTGGCGATAATTTCCCAGAAGTTTTTTCGTTTATAGACTTCGGTAATGTTAATTATTGGTTTGATGATGACCGGCAAACACATGACCATATTGCTCTGGCCGAGGAAGAACGGCTCTGTATAGACATAGAAAAACTAGACCAATTTCTCTCGATATTTTCAAAAACCGTGCGGTTTTACTATGGACACGATTCTGCGAACACTAAGTCCTTAGGTTTCATCCGCGTCGCGCGAGATATTTTTGGTAAGCATGCCGTTTCTACCAAGCCAATTCAAAAAGTACGGCATCATCTCCTGTCTCCAGAGGAACTTACCTCAAATACCCGTACGCTATTCCATGACGATATGGGGGACTATGTGTTCCTCCCGAAGTGCAACTTCGACGTCGAGATAAGTGTCGACGCCATTAAGTTATTAGATAATTATGATACTTTCTGTCTGCTTTCCAGCGATGCGGATTTTGTCCACTTACTTAGATATCTAAAGTCAAAAAAGAAAAAGATCATTCTAATCAAAGGCGGACCGGTGGTTCATGACCTCAAAGACATCGCAGATTTGGTGGTTAATGCTCAAGATATCAAGAAACACATTAGCCTAATAAAGCAAAAACCTGGCATTTAGCCAGGCTTTGCGGATCGTAAACCCGAATCCACGGGCAGGACGACCCGAAAGTCGTAAGACGAGTATACCCGACGCCGACGTCAGTGTCAATCTTGTAACAGTGGATAGTCGCTCTGTCAAGTCTGAAAGGTTGTAGAGGAATTTATATTGACGCTAAGGTGAGTCCTCGGGGATAAAAGTGACTGCGGATAAAGTTAGTTGACTTTGCTTGCATAAATAGTAACTAAATGACGAGTTGGTTGCTATCGAACTTATATAAGTTGATAGTGAAACTGATTCGTCGCTCTGTCAAGTCGGAAAGGTTGTAGAGAAATTTGTACTGCCGCTACTACATGGGCCGCAGGCTACCCGGCGAAGACGGGCGCCAGATCAAACGCTGGAAGGCTATCCGAAGGCACATTGCGCAGATAAAGAATAACTGCAAGCCAAAGGACCTCACCTGCCGCCCGGGCCAAAGGCAAGCGGTGCTCCACTGGGCCTACGACAGCCGGAGGATTTGAAATATTTTGCCGCTTGAGGGAAATAAATTTTGGCGTTGAGGTCTCTCCTCAGGCTGGCCCAAAATCGCCATAGCGATTAGCCAGAGGTGAGACCTCGGCGACCATAAGTCCTCAAGGATCAGTAGCGGGAAGAGGTCTCTCTTCGATGACTTTCGTGTGTTCTTGAAACGCAAAGTCACCACATAAATGGTGACTTAATGCGGAGCCAGTGCTCTGTACACACCCGTTAATGTACTTTAGCAAGATGTTTTGATCATCTTTCTACGTCTCTTTAGTGCCTTCAAAACAGTATCGGGCAGCCATTGGCTTTGGTTTCTCTTCTGGAGATGCTTTTCAGCTTCCAGAGGCAACTGAGTACACTACGAAGAGAGCTCGGCTCAATTTTGTTATCAATTTCATAAATGAAATTAACTTCTAATCGAACCTCTTAGGACTCGAACGGCACTATAGCATATTTTAGAGTCCTCGGCGAATTTTGATTTTATTTTGAATTTGATATTAAAATGTTATAATCAACACATGTCACTTGTCTCAATTTCAGAAGCGTCAAAATGGGCGTCAGAGTATCTGCAAAAGGATGTTTACCCAACAAACATTTCGTACTTGGTTCAATATGGTAAGGTAAAAAAACATGGCGAGAATGGTTCGACCATGGTTGATTTGGGTGACTTAAAAAGCTATTACGAATCATATAACGGAAAACGTGAAGTAAGCTGGAAAAAAAATCTGGGTAATGATCTAAACTGGGCACTATCTTTTGATAATTTGAGGGAGAAAGACACGACTAAACATGTTCACCGACTTCATCCGTACAAGGGGAAATACATCCCTCAGCTTGTTGAGTATTTTCTAGATAGCCACACAGATGATTTTAAAAAAGAGGTTTATTTCAAACCCGGGGATATTGTACTAGACCCGTTTCTTGGTTCCGGAACCACTATAATACAGTCTCTTGAAATGGGCATTCATTCTGTCGGGGTTGACGTCTCAGAATTTAACTGCATGATTGCCAGTTGTAAGGCGAGTCACTACGACGATGAGTACCTGCAAAAAGCATTAAAAAAGATGCTCACCGCTATCGATACATTTGAGCATGATAACAAGATACAAGATTTTGAATCCGAGCTCCTGATGGAACTTGCAAAGTTTAATAATAAATATTTTCCCGGGGCTGACTTTAGGTATGGTGCGAGTCAAAAAGGGTTCGATGAGCGTACGCTTGCCGTAGAAAAAGAAAAAGAATTTTTACCGACCTATGAAAAGCTTCTGAAAAAATATTCAGTTAAAATAAAACAAGATATAGCGACATCGTTCCTGGATGTCTGGTTTATGGAAAATGTGAGGCGGGAGATTGATCACGTATTTGAAACGGTGAAAGGGGAAAAGAACGTCAAAACCAGGAAAATACTAGCACTGATTTTAAGTAGAACAATCAGGTCGTGCCGAGCAACGACACACAGCGACTTAGCTACGCTCAAAGAGCCACAACTGACCACGTACTACTGTTACAAGCACAAAAAGATTTGTAAGCCTCTATTTTCGATTGCAACGATGCTCAATCGTTACGCTTATGATACTATCGATAGAATTAGAGAATTTAATTCACTCCGTAAACCTGTTCACTACTCAGTTCTGACGGGCGACTCAAGGGCAGTAAACATTTTTGAGAAAGCAGAGAAACAAAATCCAGAGTTCGCTAAGTTGCTTCAAAAACAGAAAATTTCAGGAATCTTCTCATCACCACCATATGTTGGTCAGATCGACTACCACGAACAGCATGCGTATGCGTACGACCTGCTTGGATTTAAAAGAAAGGATGAGCTTGAAATAGGGCCGCTATACAAGGGACAGGGTCAAGATGCACGTCGGTCATACGCTCAGGGGATTACAGATGTTTTGAATAATTGTAAGCAGTATTTTGCTAACGACTATAATGTGTTTCTCGTAGCAAACGATAAGTATAATCTCTACCCAGAAATTGCAGAAAACTCAGGAATGAAAATTGTAAACCAATTCAAACGGCCAGTGTTGAACCGAACAGAAAGAGATCGAACACCCTATTCGGAGATAATATTTCATCTAAAAAATAAATAGCATGAAACTAACTGCAGATCAGAAAAATCGTGTTAGCGAAGAAGTAAAGAAAATTTTATCAAGTAGGTTAAAAAGCTTTCCAGACTTAAGTGCGCAAAATAGAAACGCGCCCTTTCATGACGCCGTGCTTGAGTGTTTTAAAGAAAAATTTCGAGGATTAAATATTGAGACACCTCGATTGGTAGCTATTGCAAGCTGGCTACATGGCCTGAGTACCTCGCTTGGTACAGGATTTGAAAATTTTGGAAATATCCTATCAGGAGGCTACAAGAGAAAGTTCACTGGTCCATATACTTTAAAGGTTAAAAAAAGCCAGTCGCTTGTGATAGATGAAATCATAAGGGGGCTGAAATCTTCTCAGATTAAACCAGACTTGAAGCAGGAAAACTCTAGAATTTTTAAATTCAGTGATACAGAGGATTCAGTTGAAGCCTTAGGCTTTACCGCAGATATCTTTATTGAAAAAAAGAATGAAATTGTTGCAGTCGAAATGAAATCAGTTAGGCCAAACGCAGGAGAGGGGCGCGGTGAGAAGCAGAAAATTTTGTATGGGAAGGCTGCGTTAAAATTGCTGTACCCAAAACATGACGTGAAGTTTTTTGTTGGGTTTCCTTTTGATCCAACTGCCATAAAACCCACCGACTACGACAAGAAGAGATTCTTTGATTACCTAGTTGAATTTAAAAAGTACTTTGCTGAAGATGAAGTAATGATAGCTGATGAGCTCTGGGACTATCTCAGTGGATCTAAACAGACAATGGATCAAATTCTTGAGGTGATAAGAGAGACAATCGCGATTGTAAGTAAGAAATAGACCTGCTACTAACAAAACACAAACCGCCCATATGGGCGGTTTGTGTTTTGTTGGACGACCGACACTCTAACGTGCCGATATTGCACAAACCAGCTGGCCATCACCCTTTGCTACATTGTTTTGCCAGTGTAATGGTTGAAGGTTCGATAAGTAATCGGAACCTCCAGCGCTTACTGGAACAATGTGGTCAATTTCCCACCCAAGATTACTCTCTCTGTTTCCGTATTCTTGCCAGGCAATGAAAGCACCACAGCGATCTTTACGGTACTTATTCTGGTCGTATCCAAGTACCGTTACCGCCTTATTCCATAGCACACTGAGTATGTTATGATCTATATTCAGCATACTTTCCCACAGTCTTACCCTTGCGCCGATTTGCTTCTTGCTGTAGCATTTCAGCATAAGAGGCCAGGCCGAAGTCGACGATATTTCGCTCTGGCATTTTTAATCTAAAGAAAAGGAGGCCGAATGTCCAAAACGTGCCTCTTTTTCTTTTTTCAAACACTCTATTATATGCCTATAATGCTCTGTGTAGAAGTGGAAAAGTGGCAAAAAAAAGTTTCCCACCGCATTAGAAAACAGGAAAAAAATTAAGGCAAGAACTTTCTGTTTTTATGCCCGAATCGAAGCCTTTTTCCCACCACTTGACAGTGACATGAAGTACTGTGCTCGCTACAGGAATGCTCGCCATAACGTCAGTCAGATAGGATTTATCGCGACAGAAGTTATGGTATGATGTATTCATGCCCCCAGACCAAACACCCGAAGCAATAGCCCCCGAGACAACACCGGCTCCTGTGGAGCCAACCGAGCCTTCTCCGTCACAACCGGAGCAAGTCGCCGTTGCGTCGGATTCCGTACCTGATGTCGCCGAGGAGACCCGCCTGCCCACGACTGGCACTGTCGGGCAGGGACCTCTTCCCGGGGCTTCCGCCTCCGCTCCTTCAGAGCTACGGGCGGACGAAGCACCTCAACGGCAAGATATTGTCGTCCCGCCTTCGTCTGCGACTCCGGACGGGCAAGGCGAGGAGATCCAACCGATTGTCGTCGAGACTTCCGCCTCCGCTTCTCAACCCATGGTGGCCGAGGAGACCCGCCTGCCAGCGACTGGCATTGTCGGGCAGGGACCTCTTCCCGTCGCTTCGCTCCTCCTTGAGGACTCACCTCAACCTCAAAATGGAGCACCTCAACCCACCGCAAATGTCGTCGAGGTCTCACCTCCGGCTTATCGCCCTATGGGCGCTTTGGATCAGCCCGAGGAGAGACCTCAACGTCTTGATAACAGGTCACTTCTTGCCAGGGCTCTGGAGAAAATTCAATTTCGCAAACGGGCGAAGCTTGAACGAATTATGAAATTCGCGACAGAGAAAAAATCAATAAATAATGACCAGGTAGAGAAGCTCCTGCACGTCTCGCACCGGACGGCCAGCAGATACTTAGGGCAGTTGGTAATGGCCGGCAGGTTGCAGCAAGTTGGCCCGGACGAGCGCGCCGAATATCAGGCGCTTTAGACTCGGAGCGAGTCAATTCCCACCATTTGGCTCGCTGTGGTATAAGGAATTGGAGAGAAAAGCAACTATTCGGGATTTCCGGATAGTTCAAAAAAGCAATATGCAAAAAATGCACATTGCAAATTCTGATAAACCGATTACTTTTTACTCGCCATGAGCCGAGGGGGTTCAAGTGGCTCAACTAGCGGAGCCAGGTTTCCACTTTCTCTTCCGGGAAGGTGGCGGGGCATGCGCCTGTTCCACGAATGAGGGCAAGTTCTGTTGTTGAGACAAGTTTGATGAATGACCAGTTCTGACGGTCGCTGTAGCAGATTTCCTCTCCGACTTTGACATCGGCGGGGAATTTCCTCGGCGACGGGTCTGTCAGGCGGAAGTAGGGGATGCCGGCCTGCACATTCTCTGTGCTTGCGAAGGCGAGGCCGTCTTTGCGATAGGCAACTTGCGCGCCGTCGTATTCGCGGGCGATTGCCAGATATTCGCCGCGTATGTCGCTGCTCCCGACCTTGAACCATCCGCCGGAAATGGTATCTGCAACATCGTGCGAAGGATTGCCACACGACCGCGCTTGTATTATGATGCCGGCTTCACTCGGCCGGCCGAGCTTGGCGTAATATGCCGAACGCAAGTCAGTAGTAAAGTAATCGTATTGGCAGGTGGCGTATACGGCCTGTTCCCATTCCCAGCGCTTGGGATTAAGAAAATTATTTTTCTTCGCAAAATTCATAACCAAAAAGTCAAAGGTGTGCGCGAGGTCGGTGCCGTTCGTGTAGCCGAGGAGCTCTCCGGCGCGAATAGCGATGGAGTAACGTTTGCCGTCTTGAACTTGCGAAGAAGCTGCTGCCGTCTTGGGGGCGTAGGCCATAAGCCGGTCAGAAATGCGGTCAATGTGATCGAACATGAATTGGAGCCCGCACCCCGCCTCGAAGATGAGCCCATACTCGCCGTATCCAGCGCCGCGGTCTGCGTACACGATGGTGCGGAGCGTCGCGTCCATGGGCGCATAGATCGGAGCCTCCATGCCATCCTTAACGCCGATATAGCTCCTACCCGGCGAGCCTCCGCCGATGCCGCCGATAGGGTTGAGCGCATTGACTTTCTCGAGGTCGGTAAACGCATGGGTGAAGATTGGCGTGGTTGACGCGTTGCACGCCGCTCCTTGAGCGGCAAGCACCTGCGCATCGGAGGCTCCGCCCACGCTAAGCTTGTCTATTTTAGACTTGAGGGCGGATACTCTTTTTGCATCCAAACCTTGCTTCCGCAAGAGTTCAAGCTTCTTCTGAATCATGTTGCGCCACGACGGCGATACCCCCGGATGGGTCAGCCCTTCTTCTATTTCTTTGTTAAGTGACGCATATGCCGACGTCAGTGCCTTCTGGCTCTTTTTTTGTGTGTTTGTTGCATTCGTAACCGCGCCTGTGTAGTCGGCGGAGGGGGGCGGATTGATGGCCGTGGCAGAACTTAAAACAACAGAGAGAAAAATAAATACGCCGAGCGAAGCTAGATATTTTTTCATGTGTTTTGCATTCAAAAAAAGATGTATAAAAAGCCTATCTTTTATCCATCAAATTCTTGAAGCCCCAGGCGACCATGGTCAGACCAACGATAAAGATGAAATGGTGAGACATGTGGATAGTCTCCGGGTCGATACCAAAAGAGTCGGGGACGGCTGACTCAAGGACTTGCGAGAAGCCGAGGACGACCGTGCCGTAGCCGATGCTGTTTAATGACCGGCCGATTACTCCGCCGTAACCCTTGAGCTTGAAGAGAATCCAGAATGACAGTAGGGCTATTACTACAGTGAACACAATTGTTACAATTTCCATATGAACAATATTGTAACACGGCTCGTATAGAGCACCAACTGGAGACAGTGGAAAACGTCAGCTTCGCATCGAGCCTGTTTTTTGTTAGAATGAACTCATGCAATGGCTTAGCCGGAAAAAGCTTCTTCTCATACTCATACCGATTCTTTTTATTGTCTTCTTTCTTTCGCTCCCCAGAATATTAACTTGGTCGCTCCAATATGAACAACAACAGGCCGTTTCTAAAATGACCCAGGAATTTCCTGTGACTGTTGATCCGAAGCGCGAGATTATTTCAGAGAACGAACAGGTCAATGCCTTCCTTGCCGACGAACATTCGCTCTTCGGCGCTTCTGTCGCCAGTGTCGGCGGTGTTATTCAAGATATTTTTGTTTGGCTTGCTACGAGTCTTGCCGACCTGCCTTGGTATCAAAACCTGGCAAACGTTACTGAACGATTCGTGACCATAACGCCCGGCATGCGCAAAGAGCAGGTGGCGACAGCCTTTGCCAAGACGCTTGGCTGGACAAGCAAGCAAAAGCAGAAGTTTCTGACACCACTAACCGGCGCGTCTTTACCGCTTACAGAAGGTTCATTCGCGCCCGGTCTTTATGCGGTGGCGAAAGGTATGGCGCCGGAAGATGCGCAGAAATTGGTAAACGAGAGATTTTCTGCCGACGTGCTCGCTCATTATAGTACATCAACACAAGCGGTCGTGCCTTTGAACGAGGCTCTCACTATCGCATCGCTCATCCAGCGTGAGACTATCACGACAGACGGCATGAGGCTCTTGTCCGGTATTATGTGGAACAGAATATTCGCTGATATGAATTTGCAGGTAGACGCAACGCTCCAATATGCCAAGGCTAATAACAAATCGGTGAGTAACTGGTGGCCGACGGTCTATCCAAGAGACAAATATATCAAGTCGCCCTATAACACTTACCAAAATTCCGGCCTCCCGCCGGCGCCGATTGCCAATCCGTCTGTCGCCTCAATCCTCGCCGCGCTTAACCCCATCAAGACCGATTGCCTTTTCTACTTCAACGACAAAAAAGGCAATTTTCATTGCAGTAAGACTTACGCCGAGCACAAAAAGCAGATAGATAAATATTACTAGTCTGAATGTGCTACAATATTTACATATGCCATATATAACGAACATTGTCGCCGAGACGGAAAAGAATACGTATTTCAGAAAAGTGTTGTTCACCGGCGCGCGCAGCCAGCTTGTCGTGATGAACATCCCGGCCGGCGGAGAATTGGGCGAGGAGACGCATAAGAACGTCGAGCAAACCCTATTCTTTTTAAGCGGAACAGGCAAAGCGGTGTTAAACGATAAAGAAAGTCCGATTCGAGCCGGCGATGTTGTAGTGGTGACACCGGGCACGAAGCATAATTTCTTTAACACAGGCACTAGCGATCTCAAAATCTACACAGTTTATGCCCCGCCAAATCACATAGACGGAAAGATTCATGTGACCAAAGCCGACGCAGACAAAGACGTCGCAGACGAGGCCTTCGGCGAAGCGGTCAAGTAGATAACGCAGAACAATCCAATTGGAATGAAAAGGAATAAAGCAGTCGCTATTTTCGAAGGAGCACAAATACGTCGACATTGGGACGAAGATAACGAGCTTTGGTATTTTTCCGTGGTTGATGTTGTGAGAGTGTTGGCCGGGAGTACCGACCCTAGAAAGTATTGGAATAAACTGGCACAGCGATTAAAAGAAGAAGGAAGTGAAGTGGTGACAAAATGTCACCGGTTGAAAATGTTAGCAGAGGACGGAAAGCAAAGAGAAACCGACGCGGCCGACACAGAAACAATACTTAGGCTTATCCAGTCAATTCCTTCTCCTAACGCAGAGCCATTTAAGCTTTGGCTCGCACAGGTAGGGTATGAACGGCTCGAAGAGACTGCTGACCCAGAGCTTACTATTAATCGTGCGCTTAAAACATATTTACAAAAAGGATACAGCCCAGAGTGGGTGAACCAGAGACTAAAAAGTATTGAAATTCGCAAAGCATTGACCGATGAATGGGAAAAGCGCGGTGTCAAAGAAGGATTGGAATTCGCTATTTTGACTGACGAAATCTCAAAGGCTTGGACCGGCATGACCACGAGAGAATACAAAAAATTCAAAGATTTAAAGAAAGAAAATCTGCGGGACAATATGACCAATCTGGAACTGGTCTTGAATATGCTCGCAGAAACGGCAACGACAGAAATCTCCGGAAAGCGCGAACCGAAAAATTTAGACGAGAATAAGGCGGTGGCGAATGAAGGCGGTAGCATCGCCGGCAATGCGCGCAAACAAATCTAGGCTAAAATCGGCAAAAAAGTGCTAACTAATAAAAATGCGAAATTACTACAAAAAGGAGCTAGAAAATTAAAGAGAATAAGTGCTATAATGTAATATATGAAAAGTAAATACATTCTCCTTATCGCCGTGTTGGTCATATTAGGCTACGTTTTATTCGCTGACAAGAAAGTAACTCCTCCGGTTGATCTCGGCGACTTTCGCAACGTGAAGCTCGTATATACAGAAGATAACGGCTCTGTGCCACCGCCCTATTACACTAAAAATATTTTGACTTTATCTTTTCCTGCTAACGGCGGAGCAGTCGGAGAGCTGACAGTGAACGATTATAAGGGGAATGTTACAAAGAAGCAGGACGTGATAGTTACAGAAGACCAATTCAAACAAGTTGTCGGCAAGGCGATGCTTATAAGCAAGACAGAAAAAGACCTAGGCGGCTGCACGGGCGGGTCGAATCAATCGGTAGAAGTCTCAAGAAACGATAACGTTCTTCTGGATGTAGGCAATTACAACTGCGCCAACTCGTCCAGCAATAAAGGTGTGAATGACTTTTCGACAAAACTCAAACAAATAATTAAAAATTAATTTTATGAAAAATTGGAAGAGTTGGAAGAAGTGGGGGATGATTGGATTGATAATAGGATTGATTTACCCAACTCTTTTTTTCTCCGGGTATTCTGTTGATTTATTAGCAGTATTACTTTACCCGGTTGTATTTATAGTGGCGATAATTAGCCCTGATACATCAAGCTTGTTCACCATTGCATTATGGATGACACCCGTGTTTTATCTGGTACTGGGTGTTTTGTTCGGGTTACTGGTTGGAAAGGCGAAACGAAAGAAGGCAGTGGCTGCAACCTCATGGATTTCTGAAGCCAATATTGTGGACACGATAGGGGAACACGCGGCGGGTTACAATAACAACAACGAAGACCTTTTCCCCGTTGCCTTCCCGATGGAAGAAATCAATGTTCGGACTTATCGCGATACCGATGAGCCCTTGGCCGACTACAAGACCTTCGACTTCGATTATACTAACAAGACAAACCCGTTGCTCGAAAAAGAGCTCTTTCGAGATTTGGAAAAAATATTGTTGTCGCAAGGGATGACACGTGCGAAAAAGAATCCGCAGACCGTCATCAGTATGGATTTCTTTAGTGGCAAAAAAGAGCAATATACCCCACCGACGACAATCACCAGCACAGAAGTAAAGTACGACTGGAATATTGTCACGCTCGGCGATAGCTGGGGAGGGATGACTTCCGCCGTGCCTATAACAAGCTCGCGCACTACGCCGGGTTACACCACCACCACCTTTTACAGTAATATTAGGCTTAATTTTTTGAATCACGCCAAGTTGGCAAGCGGTAAAAAGCTTGAAATCCCGCCGATGATTTGGATGGGCGAAGCGGATAATGAAGGGCTTGACCCGGATATTCGCGGAATTGCGCCCGTTATGCTCGCAGAGTTAATAGGAGAGTTCCCTGAGAAGTCAGACAAGTCTCCGAAGCGTCGTGTCTGTCGTTCGCGCTATAGTGGCCTGGGGCTCGGATTTGGACCAAAAGACTGGCGTTTAATCAATCATGTCGAGCCGCATTCCGTTGCGGCAGAAAATGGTATAAACCCGGGCGATTTTATTCTGAAGATCAATGGTAAAAATGTCGGCAATTGGCCAGTCTACAATCGCTCTTATACGGGCGATCCAGCGCGTTATCGTGCAAAAGACCCATATTTCCAGGATGTCTTAGCTAACAAAAAGAATTCAGAGGTTGAGCTTGTGATTAAGTCGGCCGAAACGGGCAAGAAGATCACTGTTAAAATGAGACCGCGCAGAGAAGATCGATATATAAATGTTAATCTTACTACCGGTGCGCCGGCATCTGCGCAAGGAGATGCCGTCGCGGCACTCATCGGCGTCCCTCTCGCATTGGCGATTGTCTATTTCATCTTAAAATATGTTCTTTAAAAAATATATGAAAAAATATTTATTTTTGCTTGCCTTCGCACTGCCGTTAGTTTCATTCGCACAGACAGTTGACCCGACGGCTGATTTGCAGGTTTTGATTAAAAAACTGCAGACGCAGATACAATCGCTCCAGGCCCAGATAGCAGACCTCAAAACAGAAGTGCAAACTGTCAAAATGGAACTCAAGTTCAGCAGAGTTCTAACGCAGGGGACTACCGGCGATGATGTAAAACAGTTGCAAGAGTTTCTTAAAAATTATACCGGCGCTTACCCTGATGGCACGGTGAACGGATATTACGGTCCGCGTACAGCCGCGGCGGTTAAAAAATTCCAGGCTCAAAACGGCATCGAGTCTATCGGAATTGTGGGCCCGAAAACGCAAGAGAAATTAAACGTACTTGCCACCGCTATTCCTCCGGTATCGACAACGCCGGTAATTATTGCCCAGCCCGGCGGTCAAACGACGGCCGCGCCGGACACATCGGAAGTCCCTTATCTAGTATCGGGGGCACCGACGCCTCCCACAACTCGATCCGTAACGACCACGCCAGCCACACCATGTAAAGCTCCGACGACCGTTCAGCCTCAATTCACTTCGACTGTCATTAAAGTTCTTTCTCCAAACGGCGGGGAAGTATGGCAAATGGGCGAATTCCAGACTATAAAATATTCTGCGGAAAATGTTGCCGGCAATAAAGCCTTGCTGATTTACTTGGAAAAAGGACACGATCAGCCAACGACTAAAACAACGCCAAACAGCAGTCAATTGATAGGAGTTACCACAAATCCGGAGAGTTATACTTATAGACTTAATCAAATACTCCCCGCGGGCGATAATTATAAAATAACAATCTACGTCGAAGGTTCAGTCTCGTATTGTAATGCGATTTCTTATATTGGCGACTCCAGCGACGGGACGTTTAGCATTGTGCCGGGGCAAGTTATTAACACTCAAGTCAGAACTACACCAGCAGTAACGACAGGTGGAGGATACGGTCAAGCAGAACCAAGCGGTATAAATAATCCGGCAAATAAAACATCAACCAACTCAGTAGGTAACGGATATCTAACCACCCAAGAAAAAATGGCGAATATACAGGCGGAAATTAATAAACTACAGAATCAACTAGACACTACTACCGACGTCGTAGCACAGGCTCATTTGCCGGCACAAATCACTGCACTGAAAGGACAATTGCAAATAGTTCCCGTCTCGGCGAAAATCGATGCTTTAATGGCACAGTTGAATATTGCCACCGATGATGAAACGAAGGCTTCTCTAAGAAGTCAGATTGACGCACTAAAGGCGCAGGTGGAAGCAATACTATCCCAAACCCGATTGAAGCCGATATACGTGCCGGCGCAGACGTCACAGGTTGATACGCGGACTACTCAAGAAAAAATCCAAACTGACACCGCTGCTTTAAAAGAAAATATGATTATTAAGTAGCTAAGAAATATTATGTACGAAAATAATAAAATGAGTTGGTGGTTGTATATGGCCGGGTTGTTCGTCGTGGTAGTTACCCATGTCTATATGCTTGTTGTCGGCCTGCCCGAGACACAAGCGTCGGCGCATGCTATTGTGAATATTGTGGCCGGTTGTATGCTTGTCGCCGGCTGGCTCACGCGCAAGGCATAGCCCCTTTCCCAATGGACCCTCAAACATCGTTATCTCTCTTGTTCGGTTTTATTATTGTCTCATTTCTTGTTGCCGATCTCGGCTACTTCAACAAGCGTGCGCACAAGATAGAACCTAAGGAGGCTCTTATCCAATCGATGTTCTGGGTGGCTATCTCGCTCGCGTTCGCCTTCCTTGTTTTTATCTTCATGAGCAAGGAACTCGCGGCGGAATTCTTGGGCGCTTATGTGACGGAGAAGATGCTATCCGTAGACAATCTTTTCGTTATAATGCTTATCTTTAGCTACTTCAAGCTGGAGGAGAAGTATCATCATAAAGTGCTCTTCTGGGGGATACTTGGTGCGGTAGTCTTTCGTGCGATATTCATCGGTGCCGGCGCCTATCTCATCAGCCAGTTCCATTGGATTCTATATATATTCGGGATAGTCTTGCTCTATACCGGAGTTAAACTCTTCGCAGAAAGGAAAGAAGAGCACGCCAATCTGGAGGATGGGAGAGTTGTAAAATACGCGCGCAAATATCTGCGTTTCAGTACTAATCATCATGGCGGTAAATTCGTCGTCCGCGAGAATGGCAAACTATTTTTTACTCTGCTTGCTTTGATTGTAATACTCGTCGAGACGACCGATATTGTCTTCGCCTTCGATTCTATCCCCGCCGCGTTCGCGATATCCCAGCATCCTTTCATCGTCTTCACCTCGAACATCTTCGCCGTGATGGGTCTGCGCGCGCTATTCTTCTTGATTGAGGGCTTCTTGCATAAATTTCATCATCTCCAAAAAGGTCTCGCCTTCATCTTGATATTCATCGGTGCAAAAATGCTTCTGGATATTATCGATATTCATCTTTCGTCTCTCACTTCGCTTCTGGTCATCTGTGTTGCGCTCGGAATCTCCATGTGGCTGTCGATACTCTTCCCGAAGAAATTATGAAAACAAATCGTCCCGAGCCATTGCTGACTCGGGACGATTCCATCACTATTACCGTTCACCTCACTTTGCCGCCTTGCCACCGTAGCGGCTAGGCGGTTCCAGCGCGAACGCCTCGGGGAATTGCGTCTTGATCTCCTCGCGAAGCGTCTTCACGTCGAAGCGGATGTAGTTCTGGCTACAGACGGCGTTCATGAGGACCTCGCCGTTGAAGACGAGAATCTTCTCGCCCTCGATGAGGAAGGTGAGCTCCACCAATGGGTGAGCCACCTGAGGCAAGAGCTCCTTCAGGTTCACAATCGTCTTGCGCAGACGCTGGATGCTGAAGTCGTGGTCACGCAAGGTGCGCGCCACCTTGAGCTGGATGAGATTAGCGAAGGTATACAGGCGGTATTTCCCGCGCTTCCGGTAAGACGGGCGGATGAAGTTCGTCTTATCCCAGTACTGGATCTGGCGGTACGAGATGTTGACGAGCTTCGCCACCTCGCATGGCGTGAAGAAGGACTTCATGGAGCACTTTACCTTTCGCCCCGCTTCTGGCGGGACTGTATTGGGGTGATGGTAGGGAACTGATATTGTTCTAATTAAAACATAAAAAGTTGCATTTGGCAACATAAATTTTCGGCGCCTAATTAAACGTAGACAAGCGCCATGTTATCGGTGTAGAATAGTGTGATTATGGATAATAAAATAGAACAGACAGGAGAACGAGCCGATAGAATTAAAAAACTTGAATTGTTAAAGGCTGCCGGCGTCTCGGCTTACGTCGACCGCTTCGAGAGGACGCATACTTGCGCCGAGGCTGTTGCCGCAGGCGATGGTGCTGATGTTACGACTGCCGGTCGCGTGATGCTCCGGCGCGAGATGGGCAAGATAACATTCGCGCACATTCAGGACTTCTCCGGTCGCATTCAGGTTGTTTTAAAAGTCGGCGAAGTTGATGACGCATCGTATGATCTTTTTACCAGAGTGATTGACTCGGGCGATTTTATTGGCGTCAGCGGTACTATTTTTACGACCAAGAAAGGCGAAATTTCTATTTTAGTAAAGTCATGGACATTCCTGACTAAAGCCCTCTTGCCATTGCCCGAGAAGTGGCACGGCCTGACCGACGAAGAGACGCGTTACAGGAAGCGCTATCTTGATTTGCTCCAGAGTGATGAACTGCGTGATTTGTTCATAAAGAAGGCGAAATTCTGGGCTGTAACACGCGACTTCATGCAGAAGAAGGGATTTCTCGAGGTAGAGACGCCAACCTTGGAAGTCACGACCGGCGGTGCCGAGGCTAGGCCTTTTACGACACATCACAATGATTTCGATATAGATTTATATTTAAGAATTTCAGTGGGGGAGTTATGGCAGAAGCGCCTAATGGCCGGAAGCTTCGAGAAAATCTACGAAATCGGCCGAGTATATAGGAACGAGGGGACGAGCCCTGACCATCTGCAGGAATATACCAATCTGGAATTCTATTGGGCGTATGCGAACTATGAAGACGGAATGAATCTGGTGCAAGATTTGTATCAGACTATTGCGCGAGAAGTGTTCGGGACGACAAAGTTCGAGGCGCGCGGACACAAATTCGACCTCGCCGGCAACTGGCCGAGGATCGAGTTCCGCGACGAAGTGTTGCGCCAGACAGGTATTGATGTAGTTGCGACCGATGCAGAAAAGATCAAAGCAAAGCTTAAAGAACTCGGGGTTGAGTATGAAGGCGAGACGCAGGAACGGCTAACCGACACCCTCTGGAAGTATTGTCGCAAGAAAATTTCCGGCCCGGCTTTCCTCGTCCATTTACCCAAGCTCATCATGCCGCTCGCCAAGAGTCTGCCCGGGCATCCGGAATTTACCGAGACATTCATCCCGCTTATCGCCGGCAGTGAGGCCGGCAAGGGATATTCAGAGCTTAATGATCCACTGGACCAGCGCAAACGCTTCGAGGAACAGAACAAACTTCTTGAGGCCGGAGATGAGGAGGCGATGATGCCGGACTGGGAGTTCGTGGAGATGCTCGAGCACGGTATGCCGCCAACATGTGGCTTCGGCTTCGGCGAGCGGTTATTCTCATTCTTGGCAGACAAACCTATCCGCGAGACGCAGATGTTCCCGCTTATGAGGCCGTTATCTGAAGATAGTAAGTAATCCACTGTTTTCTTGATTTCGGGGTTCACATCTGCTTATTTAGTGCTATAGTAACGGTAACAACATGAAATCAGTTTCTAAAAGTGTCGCTCTTGGCTTATTGCTTCTGGTGTCGTTCGTGTCCGTGCAGACGGCGAATGCCACAGTGCAATCATCGAACAGCAAGCAAGAGCTTATTGTCGCGTTGCTTAAGAAAATAGTAGAGCTTCGTAAGGAGCTGGCCCAGATGATCGCGCAAAGCAGTTCAGCGCTTACGGCAAGCGTCGTCAGCGTGCCGGCCACAGAGGCTCCAGCGCTCCTCGTCGAACAATTAGAAAATCCGGCGGAACGGCTCCTTGTCGCCGCAGATCAAGGGGCAGAATTTACCAAAGTTAAGTTTACGGCCAAGGGCGCCGATGTAACAGTAAAGGCTCTTACCATCATGCAGACGGGCATGGCGAGCGAATCGGTATTCTCGTATTTAGGGATATATGAAGATGCGGCCTATGTTCTCGCACCTCATACAGATCATATTTATATTTTGAGATTAAAGAAGCCAATGCTTATTAAGCAAGACGAGTCGCAAGAAATCACGCTCTATGGTGCCATGGCGAGCGATCTCACGGGGCACGATGGGGAATTGGCGAGGCTCTCACTTACGGCAATCGATGCAGACGCACCGGTTCAGGGCAGCCTGCCAATCGCCGGCAGATTCCAGACGGTCAATGAGACGTATGTCATTGGGAGCTTGACGGGTACTATCGGCTCGTATGACCCGGCTCTGAACAAGAGTATTATCTTGAATTCAGCAGGCGTTGCTTTCTCTGGCGTGCGTTTCGATCTGAGCGGTGCGGAGCCTATTACTCTTAACTCTCTTGCTTGGCGTCAGAACGGTTCGGCCAGTGGAGATGATATACACAATGTTAAGACAGTCGTCGAATATCGCGGGCAGAAGTATGAATTCGATGCCGTCCCTCGCGATAGCGACTCACGCTTCTATGATTCCGATTTTGGTGAGGATGGTATCCGCATCGAGCGCGGCGACTCGTTTAATGCGTACGTCAAAGGCGATGTCGGCCTCGGTGTCAACCGCACAATAGACTTTAATATCAATGAGAATACCGACCTTCTTGCGACGGGCCTTAACTCGAGCGCTACTATCGCGCCCCAGAATGCCGACACCGATGATGCGGCCGCAGAGGGCCAAACTTCCACTGCTTCCTACCCGTATTACAACGGCTACGAGCACACTATCACAGGCCCATTCACAAATATCACCAAGTAGAGTATTCTACCGATATGTATATCCACGTTAAGGTTACGCCGGGCGCCAAGGCTGATCGTGTAACAAAGGTGTCTTCTGACAAGTATGAGATGTGGGTGCGCGAGAAGGCCGAGCGCAATCTCGCTAATAAGAAAGTTACAGAGCTCTTGGCAAGAACATTAGGCGTAGAGGAGAAGCTTGTGCGCCTTATCTCCGGCCACACATCACCCTCGAAGCTCTTCAGTATCTTCGATACGGCGAGCATACGTATGCGCGGCTCTGGAGGTGTTCAGAATAGTTAAAAGTTAAAAGTATAAAGTTGCCATGCCTGTCGGCAGGCAGGAAAGTTTATTAAATAACCTCACGCTATGAAGTTAAACATCAACGCGATAGAGATGCAGTTGACACCGGCGATACAGTTGTATGTCGAGAAGAAGTTTGGCTTGCTAAAGAAATTGCTCGTTAAGCAAGAGAAGCTCGACACTGTATTAGTAAAAGTCGAGATCGGCAAGACGACCAAACATCATCATTCGGGATTATTGTTTAAGGCGGAAGCGCACGTCAAGGTGGGTAAAGACAGTTATAACGCCTCGGCTACGACAGACGACCTCTATGCTTCCATAGACGCGATGAAAGATGAGCTCGAGCGCGAAATTGTTTCGAAGAAGGACCGCGCTCAAACTCTTAGAACTAGAGGGGCAAGAAAGATCAAGAAAATTTTAAAAGGTCTTAAGAAGGCGTAGCTTACAGATTCCCGTTTTTGAAGTCTTGCCACGACATCTCTTTCTTGCCGGCGGGTATTACAGTGTCGGGTATAAATTTATCTACTTCTAAGTGCGCCTTCAGAATCTTTATACGTAGAGCCGTATTTCTTATTTTTAACTCGGTCCAGGTGCCGGGTTCTGGATTCAGGGCACGGACTTTTCTTTCTGCTTTTTGCGCCAATTCTCCAGTCTCTGTGCCCAGCACGATTTCAGGTTTTATAAAACCGTCTTGCACCTCGAATTTTCGCGTAAAAGTTGCCTTAGAATTATCTTGTTTAATTGGTGTAATTTTGCCGGCGAGATAATCCGGCAGAATTTTTACAAGCAATTTACCGCCGGCATGTGCGGTTTTGTCTGCAAGTTCAAGAAAATACGGGTGCCAGTTAGCCAAATCAAATTTTTCTTGTGCAATTATATCGCCTTCATCGAGCCCCTTTACCACTTGCATTATAGTTACGCCGGTCTCTGCTTCGCCTTCAAGTATTGCTGTTTGCATTGGCGAAGCCCCGCGAAATTTTGGCAAAAGAGACACGTGTACGTTCAGAAGTCCGTGTTTCGGGATATCTATAATTTTCTGCGGAATGATTTTGCCGTAATCAACGACAATGCCGAAGTCACGGTTAGGAGTTAGGAGTTGGGAGTTGGGAGTTAGGAGTTTCTCGGGTTGTTCGATAGGGATATTATGTTCAATTGCCCAGAGTTTAACCGGTGAAGGAGTAATTATCTGCTTTCTGCCCTGCGGGGAATCAGGCACTGTAATAATTAAACTCGGTAGATAGCCGCCGGCCTTGAGCTCGTCTAAAACTATGACGGCGAAGTTAGAAGTACCAAAAAATACGAAGTTGTATTTTCCCCAACTCCCAACTCCCAACTCCCAACTTCCATTCGAATTAAGCATCTGTTTTCCTACTTTCTAATTGCTTGAGTTCCGATGCTTTGTCGATATAGAGAATGCCATCAAGATGATCGACTTCATGTTGGAAGATTTGCGCGAGCAGGCCCGATGCTCCGCGCGTAAACTTCATACCGTATTCGTCGTAGGCTTCAATCAGCGCCTTTGTACTGCGCGGGACTTTGCCATAGAGGCCGTTCACCGAGAGGCAGCCTTCATCGAGATCTTTTTTACTGGCAGAAACTTTTTTTATTTTAGGGTTGAAGTAGACGAGGCGTGGGAGTTGGGAGTTAGGAGTTTGGAGTTTGGGGGATACGGTTTTGGATTTCCCTAACTCCGATCTCCCATCTCCTAACTCCTGTTCGGCTTGAAATACTTTTGGCGATATTACGAATAATCTGATGCTCTTGCCGACCTGCGGGGCGGCCAAGGCTACCCCATCGTGGCACTTCAGGAGCGTAGCCTGCATGTCTGCAACCATGGCTTTATATAAGCCTTTTTTGATATCCGGTACAGGTACTTCTCTTGCTTTTTCGCGCAGTACCGGTGCGCCATCCAACATCACTTTCATCACCCTACTATACTACACGACACTGTTTGCGTCTATGGTGTAGGTTGAGCCCTTTGGCAACGCGCGAATTCTCGCGACGAGTTCTGCGTCCGGCCACTTCTCTTTATTTATAAAAAATATTTCTGAATTTATTTTTATGATAATACTGTATGGCGGATAGTTAAACTTTTTTCTTTCTGCAAGTTCATGTTCGCGATATGTTTTTAGCATAGCGGAGGTTAAACCTCCGCCATCAGAAATATCTTGAAAAAATTGCTGGTGTGGGTCGCTTGTTTCTACTAAAACTTTTTCATGGGCAAGGGTTGCAACCTCAAAGATAATTCGCGCGGCTTTGTCCGTACCTGACAAACTTCTGCCTGATAAAAACGAATCGATACTGGAGATTACAGAATAAGAAATTAGCTGTTCGAGATAGGGGAGCGCAAGCTCGGTGCCGACGAGCAGCGCGCCGGATGTGGCATAAAATTGTTTGATGATTTTTGCAAGTTGGGTCTTGGTCTTTGTGATGTCGCCCGACACTCGCAAGACGGTCGCCTTGGGAAATAATCGCTCCAGCTCATCAGCGACAGAGTCAACTGTCACACCCAGGGGTCTCAACTTCCAGCTATTACAGCTTGCACATGATATATCTACTTGCGTGATTTGAGAGCATTTTTGGCAGATGAATATTCGTTTACCATTCTTGCGTGCGAGCATAAGTGGCCGTTTGCAAGTCTCACACTGCACGGTTTCGCCGCAATCACCACATACGGTGATACTCGCGATACTTTTACGTGGAGCGAAGAAGAACATTCTAGAATTTTTTGCAAGTATTTTTTCCGTCAATCCCACTGCTTCTTTACTCACGAGCCAAGAATTATGCAGAGCAGTTTTTTCCTTTTTTACCACCATAACTTTTGGAAAAGTGGTCAACACCCGATGTTGGCCACTTTTTGGATTTGCGAAATATTTGAGATCAAGCACGTTATCAGCGAAAATTATTTGCTGTTTATTTTCCAGCGCATGAAATTCGTACACTTTTTTAAAATCTATTTGTGCCCGTGAATTATCATGATAGCCAGCGCCACTTTCGTTATCTAAAATTATCGTATCGACATAAGGTAGCCATACAAAGCCATATTCCGGCGATACGCAAATAATTTCAGTATCATTGAAAACTTTTTTAGCTTTTGCTAGTTCATGATTCGATGGTGAAATATATAAGACTTTCATATTCCTCTTGATTAAGTTTTTTTGAATCCAAACAAAACGATCTTGCCGGGTTCCTTCGATTGCAACCCCACCCCGGCCCCTCCCCGAAGGAGAGGGGTGATTCCTTTCAACTTTCCTGCCTGCCGGCAGGCACGGCAACTTTTTACTTTCAACTTCGTTTAGTACGTTTTTGGGGTACATCGAGCCGAGAACCTGACTCACTGAACAAGCGAAATAATCAGAAGTTTCTTTTGCTACAGAAATGACAGATGGTGCAATAAATCCCGGCTCGATCTTCAGAACCTTCTTTAGCGCGAAGTCTCCGCGCTTCACAGAATTCTTTGCCGTTCTCGCGTCGAGTACGTCCGTGACTATCCCGCGCACTTCGCGCGAGTTGATGGTGACAGTGGCAATGTCGCCGACCTTGACAGGCAGGGTAGAGAAGTAGGTAAGCTCGTCTTTGCCGATACCACGGACGATGGGGATAAGTGTGATGACCTGCATGAGGTGATTGTACCCTATTTTCGGCCAGAAAAGTACCAACCGAATAAAAATGTCAACCTGTGGATAAATACCCTTACAGAATAAGGATTAATTATCCACAACATGTCTCGGAAATGCGTACTAAACGTGGTCATATTTTAGTATAATTAATGTATGCATTCGGTGCGAAAATTTGTAGTTTACTTTGCGGTTTTAACCGTCTTTTTTATTGCAAATTTTTCGCTAGCTCACGCCTCCCTCGTCAATGAATATACGGCTCTACCTAGCCAATATATGGCAAGCATCAGCAGTACGATAGGGGACATATTCAATAGCGTTCAAACGTCGCTCATCTCCTTCTTCTCTCCGCAGGTCCAAAAGCCCTCTCCGACAGTCACAGTTACCACCCCTGTTATCAGTCAAAAAGTCACCGACATTGCCACGATATCTGATACTCTGTCAACTACAACTGTAAACAGCGATATACAAGCATTACGTGATCAAGTCAATAGTTTGGCGGGCAAGATTTCTGTCATCGGCAGTGCGCCCGCGAGAACCGTTACAACAACCAAACCAACAATCATTTACCAACAAACAAGTTCCGGTGTTACATCAAGTGACTTGGCTACCAAGCTGAACCAGCTCGACAACAAACTCACAGCCCTCATCTACGCCAACGCTTCGCATGGCGCCGCTGTCGATGCCGGCAACTATCGCGCCATCAGTCTCTCTAATCGCATCGATTCATTGAACGGCGTTACCATCACCAATGCCACCATCTCCGGCACCTTCACCGGCGGGGGCACAATCTCCGGGTATCTGCCGCTTGGTGGCGGGACACTTACGGGCACCACCACCGGCACTGGCGCCATCTTCACCGGCCTTGTCGGCATTGGCACTACTTCTCCCGAACATGCGCTCGATGTGGCGGGCGATATCAACATCACTGGTTCATTACTCCAGAATGGTGTTGCGGCAGTATTCTCCAATTGGACGGTGAACGGCTCCAACATCTACCGCAATTCCAATGTTGGCATCGGCACCAGCTCGCCATATGCACCGCTCTCTGTTATGGGCGAAGTGGTCGCCTCGTCATTCACTGCGACATCGACAACAGCTACATCGACGTTCGCGACAGGCGGCCTTAATATCGGTTCCGGCCAATTCATCGTCCAGTCATCAAGCGGTCGCATCGGCATTGGCACTTCAACACCGGCCACGAGTCTCGACATCTACGCCACCGACGCAGTCCATCTCCCAATTGGCACAACAGCCCAGAGACCGGGCATGGCGCTTGCCGGCCAGATCCGTTACAACACAACGACGCACCAGTTCGAAGGCTTCGGCGACAACAGTGTCTGGCAAGGCCTAGGCGGTGTCATCAACGCCGCCCAGACCACCTACATCACCGCCGGTGATGACGACTTCCTTCGATTCGTAACCGCCAGTGCCGAGCGGATGACCATCACCGATACTGGCCTCGTCGGCATCGGTACCACTTCGCCTTACGCGAAACTTTCTGTGAGTGGCAACACTTCCGATCTAGACCTAATCGCACCGCTCTTCTTGATATCATCCTCAACCGATATTGCTACAACAACTAACTTTGTTGTAACACGCGGCGGCAACGTAGGAATAGGGACCGAAAGTCCCACTGCAGGTTTAGACGTTTATGGTAAAGATATAAAAATATTCAGAGGATATGGAGGAACGAGTTTGCCGAGTTATTTGGCGGACGACAGAGCCACATTTTCATATAACTATGTAATAGATTATCCGTCTGCGGGTCGTTATGCGCGAGTCTTGGATATTGTCGCCGCGAAACAAGCCGAAGACAATGGTGACACCGTACCAACAGCAATTCGGTTCCTAACTACTCCGAGAGACATGTTTGCAACACCGCAAACCAGCATGGTGATAGAAGGTACTGCCGGTAACGTCGGTATCGGTACCTCAACGCCCTACGCCAAGCTCTCCGTCGACGGGATTTCTGCCGGCACGCTTATCGCGGGAGATGCGCTCACCGGCTTCTCCGGCCTATTGCTCGATCTCAAAGTCGCATCCTCCACCAAGTTCTCGGTGAATTATCTCGGTGATATCTTTACGCTGGGCAGTACCACGCTCCAGAATTTTACCGCATCAATCGGTACAACGAGCGTGCTCGCAATTACTTCCACCACCGCCACTTCCACATTCTCAACGGGCGGCTTAACAGTTGGCACATCGCAATTCGTTGTCCAGCAGAATAGCGGCAACGTCGGCATCGGGACTTCATCCCCTGTGTATCCGGTATCGGTTGCGCAGAAAACAATTGCGCTCAACTCCGGCAATGATGGCACACTTGGCGCGTGGACAACGTCATCATCTCTAGGCACGACTCGTTACCAACAGACATCAGTCGCCGCCAACGGATATGTCTACGCCATCGGTGGATACAACGGTACCAGGCTTTCATCTGTCGAATATGCCAAGATAAACAGTAATGGCACACTTGGTGCGTGGACAACAACGTCATCGCTTACCATCACAAGATATCAGCACAGTTCTATCGCCGCCAACGGATATGTCTACGCCATCGGTGGTAATGGTACAGGTGGAGTACAGGTTAATACTGTCGAATACGCAAAAATAAACAGCGACGGCACGCTCGGTGCGTGGAAAACGACGGCATCATTAAATATCACCAGATACGCGCACGCCTCCGTAGTTTCTAACGGTTATGTATATGTTATGGGCGGTCGTACCGGCATAAGCGATACCGCTACCGTCGAATATGCGAAGATAAATAGTGACGGTACGCTTGGTACATGGACGACCCTAACGGCGACACCGCTTAACGCAGCCAGAAATATTCACGCGTCAGTTGTTGTTGGAGGATATATTTATACAATTGGTGGAATAACAAGTGGAACGTCCATATCGTCGGTAGAGTCAGCGAAGATAAACAGCGACGGCACGCTGGCCGCGTGGACGACGCTCACCGCAACTCCTCTTAATACAGCCAGAGGAGCGTTATCCGCCGTGGTGGCAAACGGATATTTGTACGCGATGGGCGGTATCGGCGGCGGCAACCTTTCCTCCATCGAATATGCCAAGATATATGCAAATGGCACTCTCGGCGCGTGGACGACGCTCACCGCTACGCCATTTAGCGGTGCTAGGGAATATCACACATCTCTTGTTGTAAATGGTTATGTTTATGCCATCGCCGGAACAAATGATGGCGGTACGACCGCACTTTCATCTGTTGAATATTCATCATTGGCGCGCACAATGCTGGCTGGTACTCTTGACATGATCGGCTTCGCTTACTCAAGCAGTACTCTTGCCGAGGCCGACTCCGGCGCATCATCAATTTACTCCGGCGACATTTTCTCATCCGGCAATGTCGAAGTGGCGGGGAATACCAGACTTTGGAACAGTCTGAATGTGAACGGCTTCTTCTCGCTCAACGCTACGACCTCTCGTTCACAAAGTATCTCCATATTTTCATTACAAAACGCCACAAGTTCCGCCCCTATCTTCACATCATTCTATAACGGCCTGATCGGAATGGGCACTTCAACCCCATATGCTCGTCTCTCTATCGAACATCTATCTTCTTCAGGCACCGTCATTGGCGCTGATTCATTATCAACATTTACCGGTACGTTACTTGATCTCAAAGTCGCCTCATCCACCAAGTTCTCCGTAAATTATCTTGGCGACATCTTTACGTTGGGATCAACTACATTGCAGAACTTCACTTTCGCCAATGCTACGGGTACCAATGCGACAACCACCAACCTTGCAGTCACGGGTACAGCATCAACTTCTGCGCTCATCGTCAGCGACAATTCAACGGTTGGCGGTACGCTCTCGCTTACCGCGCTTACTTCTGGCTCTGTCCCGTATATTGGTGCTAATGGAGCAGTCAGTCAGAATAACAGCATCATGTATTTTGACTCGATAAACTCTCGCTTAGCTATTGGTTCTACGCCGGCAAATGTTCAGATCCCGACATTCTTGACGAGCGACAGCGCCCCTTCGCCGTATGTGGCAAGTGCGTCTACAGAGGTCAACTGTTCTGCGTGGCAATCTTTTGATTCAGATTCTTCGACGGCGTGGTGTGTTAATGGTACTTCAGGTTGGTTGAAAATTGATTTGGGAACCTATACAACTGTAAATCAATATAAAATCCAGGCAGACTCGTATACCACTTATTACACCTATGGGCCAAAAACTTGGACATTCGAGGGTTCAAACGACAATTCGGCATGGACTGTTTTGAATACACAAACAAATGTTCCCGCTTGGAGCTCTGGTGAAATCAGAACATATGCCCTAGGTACAGCACAGAACTATAGATATTACAAACTCAATATAAGCGCCAGCCAATCAGATTGGATCTTCATAGGCTCCCTTGTTCTCGGCAATACCGCCACCTCGCATGCCACACCGCTCGCTAAACTTCACGTCAGCACTGCTGAGGTCGGTGAAAAAGGTTTGATCGTACAAGGCATCACAAGCCAAACAGCAGATCTGCAAGAATGGCAAAATGGTTCTGGTACGGTTCTCGGCGCAGTGACCGCCGAAGGCTTGTTGGGCATTGGTACCTCATCACCATACGCCCTACTTTCTGTCGAAAAACTCTCCACCACGGGCACAGTTATCGGCACCGATGCCCTAGCCGGTTTCTCCGGTATGTTGCTAGATATGAAAGTCGCATCCTCCACCAAATTCTCTGTGAATTATCTCGGCGATATCTTTACACTGGGGTCAACTACTCTCCAGAACTTTACTTTCGCAAACGCCACGGGCACGAATGCGACAACGACAAATCTGGCGGTGACGGGCATCGCAAGCACATCCGCGCTCATAGTCTCCGGCAACGCGACATTCTCTTCTTACACATCCGGTTTTGCATCACTTACTTCTACCGGCGGATTGTATTCAACTGCCACATCCTCACTTCTCACCACTCTCAATCTTACGAAAGGCTTCTTGCTCGTCGGTAACGATGCGGGAGTAGCACAGGCCACCTCTTCCATCTACATTTCATCGACAGGCAACGTCGGCATCGGCACCACTTCGCCATATGCCAAGGTTACCATCTGGGGCACAGCCACGTCATCAGGCCGAGCTTTCGAAGTCACAGACAGTGCCTCCACCACGCTCTTCTCTATAGACAACACCGGCTCAACCACCATTGCCCAGCTCATCACCGGCTCGCAATCCTTCGAGGCCGACGCCGGTCTCATTGATTGGATCAATATGCCTCTCGCCTCGACAACGCTCGCCTCCGGTACCGAGCTCGGCTTCTCGGCTGGCATTGGTGCTACCTCCACCCTCACGGTCTACGCTCTTGCCGACGGCACCGGCAGTTCATATTCCGACCGTGTCGGCGTGGGCACAACCTCGCCATCCGCCAAGTTCGCCGTCAACGGCTTCGGCACCAATGACACCGGCAGACTCTTCGCCTTCGCCGACTTCGCGAACAACGAGAGGCTTACGCTTCTTAATAACGGTCTCCTCACCGCCACCAACATCTTGCTCACAGGTAGCACCACCCTCCAAAACTTCACCTTCGTGAATGCCACAGGCACCAACGCCACGACGACGAATCTGGCGGTGACGGGCACAGCAAGCACATCAGCTCTCGTTGTCTCCGGCGACACATCCGTTGGTGGCACATTCTCCGTCACCGGCGCAACGACATTATCCGGCACGCTCGCAGTCACCGGCCAAGCCACGTTTACTAATGCTTCGACAACTCAACTTTCCGTCAACGATCAGTCGTGGTTTGGAGGAACTGCAACAACAACTATCACGTCCGCAGGCCTCGTCGGCATCGGCGTTGTGACGCCGGCATATTCACTCGATGTTAATGCAGTAGGCTCAACGCCATCGGCTACAGACAATCAAGGAACCGTCACTACCTATACGTCAGGTGGACAGACCTACAGGGTTCATACATTTACCAATACCGGGTCTGTCACTTTTACCGTTCCAAGTAGTGGTGTAACCAGCGTTAAGGTGCTCGTGGTGGCAGGTGGTGGCGGTGGAGGCAAGAACGGCGTTACTTCGTGGGTTGATGGCGGTGGAGGAGGTGGAGGAGGAGTTGTTGGCGGCGGACCTAGTAACGGATATTCATACGCGGTGACGCCTTCTCAAAGCATAACAGTAGTAGTCGGTGCTGGCGGAGCGGGTGCTACCGGTAGCACTAATACTAACGGAGGCGATTCGCAGTTTGGTACTGTAGTGGCCACAGGAGGAGGTAAGGGAGGTTCTCAAGCGTTCACTTGGGCTGGTAGCGATGGTGGTTCTGGTGGCGGTGCTGCCAGTGCCGGCAGTCAATCAGGCGGTAACGGTACTTCGGGGCAAGGCTATAATGGTGGCGGAGCGGCACAGAATAATGGTGGCGGTGGTGGTGGCGGAGCGGGTGCTACTGGTAGTAATGGGTCAGATGCAGCCGCCGGCGTCGGCGGAATAGGCACAACTACCGCTATTAGCGATGGTGTAACCACCGTCTACTATGGTGGCGGTGGTGGTGGCTCCAGCGATCTTCAAAGCGGAGGTTCTGGAGGGCTTGGTGGCGGTGGCGCAGGAGGTACTTCTGGTGCTGGTACTGCCGGAACCACTAACTCGGGCGGTGGAGGTGGCGGTGCTACAGAAGGAGGCGCGGGTGGCGGTGGCGGTTCCGGTATTGTTATTGTCAGCTATCCAATTACCAACCCGAACGGCGTCGCCGCCAACTTTGCCGGTGGCGTTCTCATTGGTTCCTCTGGCACCAACGCCAACCTCACTACAACAGGCACAACATCAACATCTGTTTTGACCGTGAACGGCAACGCCACCACCACAAGCACAGGCCAATTCACCACTAATGGTTTTGTCGGCATCGGCACTACCTCACCATTTGCTAAACTCTCGATACAAGGCAATACGACCGACTCCTCTGCCAACATGGCCACCCCGCTCTTTGTCGTTGCGAGCTCTACCGCCAGCGCCACCAATTCATTATTTACAATCCTCCGCAGTGGCTATGTCGGCATCGGCACGACGACGCCGCTAGCTCTGCTTGATATCTATGGCTCGAGCACCGTCCCGACGCGTACCGCTACGGGACAATTATTGATACGATCGAATAATTCCCAAGCTGTAGATACCGGTGGCTCTATCGCCTTCGGTGGTTATAAAGACGATGTACCATTAATCCCCTCATCGATCAGAAATTTCGCCAGCATCGTTGGGTTTAAAGAAAACTCTACAACAAACAATCAACTTGGCTACTTAGCTTTCAGTACCAACAATAGCACCGCAATGACCGAAGCCATGCGTATCACCTCCGGCGGGCTAGTCGGTATCGGCACCACAACCCCATGGGCCAAACTCTCTGTCTCCGCCAACACAAGCGACAGCAATGTTGACGGCACCCAGCCGATATTCACGGTGGCCAGCTCAACATTAACGGCAACAACGACATCGTTCACAGTGCTCCGAAACGGCAACGTCGGTATCGGGACGACGACGCCAGCATATTTGTTAAATATCGCCAATATCGCCCCAATGTTTTATCTTTCTGATACCGATGCCGTATCTGGTTTGCATCATCGCTACATACAGAGTAGTAATGGGACAATGTTTTTTGGAAAAGGGTCAGACTCCTATTCAAATACTGACCAAGTGATGATAGATACGAATGGTAATGTCGGAATTGCAACCACAACTCCGTGGGCTAAACTTTCAATTCACGAGGGGACTCGCGGCAATCCGCAAATCGTTTTGGATAACTTGGGCGCAGGAGTAGCGGGACAGTATGCCAAAATAACCTTCAATGACGCTGGTGATAATTCACTTGATTTCCAAACCAACTACTCTGCTGGTACTGGAAACTATATCTCATTCTCACCAGCTAATGCTGAGAAGATGAGAATACAACAGAATGGCAACGTCGGCATCGGGACGACGAGTCCTTCGGCAAAACTTGAAATTCTTGATGGTGGGACAGCCGCAACACAACTGCTAAAAATAACAGGAGATGATGATAGCCCTTATGGATTGGTAATTGGCAACAACACCTTCTCCGCTGCTGCCGCTACTGGTCTGTCTATATACACGAGTAATGCTGGTAAAGCGTTCTTAGACGCAAGAGGTACAGGAGCAACCATGGGGTTAGCGGTACAAGGCTCGGAGAAGTTGTCAATAACAAACGCGGGCAACGTAGGCATCGGGACAACCACACCTAACTACAAGCTAAGCGTGAATGGAGTTATCTCTCCAGTAAGCGAGACTGCAACAGACCGCGTTAAACTTATGGAGTTTGGAAATCAGCAGGGGACAACACAAAAGCAACTACAGGTTACAATGTCCAATGCCTCAAATGTCTTTGAATTTCAAGGAATACAGCAGAACACGGGATATAATCAGAATATCGCTTTTCAGGCACAGGGGGGCAACGTCGGTATCGGGACGACGACGCCAGGGGCGAAGCTCGAAGTTTACGGAACAGGGACTGGTTCCGGTCTTTGCGTGTCAACGAGTTCCGCTACGGTAGCATGTAGTTCTGTACCGGCAGGACAGATTTATTCTCGAGGAGCTTCGACGCAAACCGTGGACCTGGCAGAGAGTTACAAAATAACGGACGAGACTATCTCGGCGGGTGACTTAGTATCGTTGGATACTTCTACCTCGACTCTTGTTGTGAGAAAGGCAAGTTCTACTATCATACCGGTAATAGGAATCATATCTACTGACCCCGGTGTTCTGCTCGGTGGTGCAAGTTCGGAGTTTACGGCGAGTACTTCGCGTCCCGTGGCTCTCTCTGGTCGCGTGCCGACTAAAGTTAACCTTGAAGGAGGGGATATTGCGGTTGGTGACTACATCACGCTTTCATCGGCGGCAGGTATCGGTATGAAGGCGACGACCTCCGGCCAGACTGTTGGTATCGCCCTTGAGCCTTGGAGCGGCACTCTACCCGACGGCTCTTATTCACAGACAGGCAGTATTACTGTCTTCGTCAATCTTGGTTATCAGAATATTTCTTCGGGTATTGCAGACGGCGCCGTGAGTTCAGACTGGGTAGTAGATCAAAGTACGGGTTATATGAAGCTCGCAACAGCGCGCGTACTCGACCTGCAAGGGCAAGCAATAGTCAATATAAAGAGTCTGGCTTCTGCCTCGGGCAACTGGAGCTTGGACGAGAACGGCAGATTGGTGGTACAAGACTTAAACGTGTTAAAGAGTATGAAGGTTGGCTCGTCAGTAAACCCGATAGGTGTCACATTATATGACGACACGACAGGCAATCCGTATTGTTTGAAGGTGTCAAGTGGCCTCGTCGCCAGCGTAGCAGGGGAGTGCGTGGCAGGAACTGCCCCAGCCGGGGCGCCTGCTGGTACTTCGACCCCGCCAGCAGACACAGAGGCTCCGGTCATCACAATGCTCGGCCTCAACCCATCTACAATAAACATGGGCTCGAGTTACAGCGACATGGGCGCAACAGTTACAGACAACGTAGATCATAATCTCGGCATAGTCACGACAGGCGATCAGATAGACACAACATTAGCCGGTACACATGAGGTTAAATATAACGCAGTAGATAATTCAGGTAATAATGCCATCGAACAGATAAGAATAGTTAACGTAATAGACCCAAATGCGACGAGTACGACGCCGTAAATAATTGTAAGTTAGAAATTGAAAATTGTGACACTCGTAAGCATTAAACTTTTAACTAGGTTCCTCGCGCTCTTGCTTTTGTTGCCTGCGCTATTTTTGGCCGGCAAGGCAGAGGCGTCTGCAGTTTCGAGCGCGCAGGCTCTGGGCGCGATGGGCACGACGAATGGCCTTGTTGGCTGGTGGACGTTTGATTCAGGATACGTAACAGGTTCGCAAGTGAGGGATAAAAGCTTATATGCAAATCATGGGACATTAACAAGCATGAGTAAAGTGCAGGGCAAGATCGGCCAAGCTCTGTCGTCTAATGCTTCATGGAGCGCAATTAGTGCATCGCAATACGTCGCCGTGCCCGATAGCGCAAGCCTGCGGCTGGGTTCTACGCTTACGATTTCGGCTTGGTTTAAAACGAGCGGGAATGCGGCAGGTGAAATGTCGATTCTCCGAAAAGATACGCTTAATAATGCTCCCAACCGCTATCTTTGGGGTCTATTGATGAATACGAATAATACAGTATCTGCGGAGTACTATAACGGTACAGACTTTTTTTCTACGAGCGCCGGTGCCTATGGAGATAATCAATGGCATCATGCGGTCGAAACAATAAACGGTACAACAATAACCTTATACATCGACGGAATTGCCCAGACCCCGACAACGATAACCGGTTCGCAAAATGCGCCGGATGGAGAATTGGATATTGCTGCAGACGGCCCATGGGGACCAGGCGGAGTTAACGCACGAGGATATAACTTTAACGGCTCTATCGACGACGTGCGCATTTATAGTCGTGCATTGTCTGCGAGCGAGATTAAAGCTCTGTACCAGCTCGGTACAAGTAAGATTACGGCAAGCCCGACGAAAGTTTCCGCGCAGAGTACCACGAATGGCCTTGTCGGCTGGTGGACTTTCGATACCCCAGATTCAGGGAGTACTTATACAATAGATAAGACTGGTAATGGTCATATGTTTACAACACAGAGCGGGACGAATTGCACGCCGCAATTTGTAACCGCGAAGATAAGTCGAGGAATATCGCTTACGCCAACAGCGACCACAAATGGGCAGAAATGTTATCTACTTGGTGCTAATAATTCTGGCATCTCTGGTAATGCGTCTATAACCTTATCGCAGTGGGTGAAATTGAGAGATACAACAACATCCGGCGCAGGTCTTTTTACGGGTGATCGTAACGGTGGTGCTGGTGCGGCTATAGGCACCTTCTTTAATTTGCGCGGAGCAGGGGCTGTTTCGGTCGAATACGCTTCCGGCAATTCTGTCGCAACAGCCGCAGGTGCATTAACGGCAAATAAATGGTATTTAGTGACCATTGTTAAATCTCCCGGCGCGGCAAATACAACCACGCAGATATATGTGAATGGTGTACTACAGGCGATATCCGGTACTCCGACCACGGTAACCCCTAATATAACAAACAGTGTTTACTATTTTGGAGTATTTGGTAACGCCGAGTCAGACGGTATTTTTTCAGGGCAAGCCGACGACATGCGTGTCTACGACCGCGCCTTGTCGGCCAATGAAGTTTACTCATTATATACACTCGGTGGCGCGAAGGTCACAGCCAGTCCAGCGCTAGTCTCGGCTCAAAGCACCACAAATGGTCTCGTCGGCTGGTGGACGTTTGATGCTGTGGACAGGACTACCGGTGTAATGTTAGACAAAAGTGGAAATGGGAAAAATGGGACAGTGACAGGGACAAGTATTATTGCAGGGAAAATTGGACAAGGGTTGTATTTCCCAAAGAATGGCGCTAATAATACTGTAAATCTGGGCAACAACTTCGGGCCAACCAATGCGAATAGTTGGACATATTCCGCTTGGTTCAATAGAGGGCAAGTCCCTGGCGCCACCGCTTATTTTATTCTGGGAAAATACTCTGCTGGTAGTGCAGTATTGATGGGGGATAGTGGCGGTACTCAAATGTATTGCAGTCTAAGAGTTGCAGCGACCATTGCGTCCCCGGCAGTAAGCAATGTGTATAAGGACGGTAAATGGCATCATATGGTCTGTGTAAAAACAAACTCCGCACAGTATTTATATATAGATGGTAGACTTGTGGGTAGCGATAACAAGAATCTTGGCGGAGTATATAACGATGGCGGAGTAAATATGTATATTGGTGATTATGGCGCGCCGGCTGAACCGTGGAAGGGCGGAATCGATGACGTGCGTATTTATAACCGCGAGTTGTCGGCCAATGAGATTTACTCATTATATATGTACGGGAAGTAGGGTCCAATGTCCAAAGCTTAGCTTTGGACAAACTCGATGTCGTCATCGCCGGTTTTTGCTGTGCTATCGTTAACATAAGCCCGATATTCCTCAATCGAGTCAAATTGCTCTAAAATATTTTCGGTCGCAAGCAGTTTTCCCCAACGATTAACACCAAGGTAGTCTTGCAGACTCGACCACGGATATTCATGCTCGCGACCAATCCACGTCGATAATTCAGCGGGGTTTCTGTGTATATAGGTCGATAGATATAAAAACTGGTCATTATCAGCAACACGGACAGCTTTGAATGATCCTTCGAACAGGTGTCCCGTCGCCTTATATTTTTTATTCCAATATTTTGTATACGAAGTTAATACTTTATGTAAATATAGCGACACTGCATTATCCTTCATTGGCTTAACGGCAAGGTGGAAATGGTTTGGCATAAGACAAAAATTGATTAATTCTATAGAGCGTTTGCCCAGTACGTGCTCCGCTAAATCCTTTAATGAATCATTCTGGCTAATGTCCGTCCTGTGCCTTTTTAAAAACACTATATATCTGCCAATCTGGTCATAGCTGATTGGAGCCTGAAAAAAAAGCAGTGCGAACAGGAATCGGAAACGGTCGCTATCATCGCGAAAGATTACTTGTTTATTATTGCCTCTGTTAAAGACGTGGTAATATTCATTCGCACAAAATTCAATAATTCGCATTGTTAAATTATACCACACATATCGAAATTATCAAAGCTAAGCTTTGGACAGTAAAAAGTGTTTGCTATAGTAGGGTAATGAAGTTTGAATTCCCTCGATTTACTCGCAAGCTTGGTATTGATCTGGGTACCGCCAACACGCTCGTCTTCGTACCTGGGCGGGGGATTGTTCTAAACGAGCCTTCAGTTGTGGCTGTTTCGGAGATAGATAATAAAGTCTTGGCCGTCGGCGCGGCGGCCAAAGAGATGGTGGGCAAGGCGCCGGACGGTATACTTGTCTACAAACCGATGCAGGACGGCGTCATCGCCGACTATCGCGTGACCGAGGCGATGTTACGGTATTATATCCAGAAGGCTCTTGGCAAGTGGAACTTTTTTAAGCCCGACGTTATGATATCCGTACCTGCCGGTATTACCTCGACCGAGCGCCGGGCTGTCATCGAGGCAGCCATCAAGGCTGGTGCGCGCAGTGCTTACGTGGTCAAGGAGCCGATACTCGCGGCGATTGGCGCCGGCATCCCGATTCATGAGCCATGCGGGTACATGGTCGTCGACATCGGCGGCGGTACGACAGACGTAGCGGTGATATCCCTTGGCAGTATCGTGGCCTCTACATCCGTCAAGTGTGCCGGTAATAAAATGGATGTCGCTATTACGGAATATATCAAACGCACGTTTAATCTGGCGATAGGCGACAAGACCGCAGAAGAAATTAAGGTGAAGATCGGTTCTGCAGTACCGATGGAGAGCGAATTGCGCACTATTATTAAGGGTCGAGATTTCTTGACCGGTCTCCCGCGCAGTGCCGAGATGGCGACGAATGAGATTGTGAAGGCGATTGACAACGAGCTTCGTCAGATGGTCAAGGCGATTAAAGATGTTTTGCAAGAGACACCGCCGGAGCTCGCCTCTGATATTATTGATAAAGGCATAATCATGACCGGCGGGAGCTCCCAGCTTCGCAATCTGCCGGAATTGGTCTATCGCAAGACGGGGGTCAAAGCTCAGCTTGCCGACGAAGCACTCTTTTGTGTGGCTAAAGGCACTGGTGTCGCCCTCGAGCATCTTGATACATATAAACGCAGTATTATAAGCAAGCGATAAATAGTTGAAAGTTACAAAGTTTTAAAGTATAAAGTAAAATGCGAACCCCTTTCAACTTTCAACTTTCAACTCACCATGCATTCTTGATACAAGGCGAGCCCGTCTCTGCTGATGAAGTTTACGTAACATTTGATATCGCCGACGCACATGAATTGCACCGCAGGGCAAGCTTGGCAGTGGCAGACGGGGATGTACAGACATTCAGTATCGGCGCGTACGGCTTCGGACGAGAGGCGCAGAATGCTCTACTCAAGACACTAGAAGAGCCAATGCCCGGAACTAAGTTTGTTATCATTACGCCGTATCCGGATGACTTATTACCAACCCTCCGCTCAAGATTACATATTTTAGAAGACTTGGAAGCTAAGCTTCCAAGTGAAGAAGTTTTCGACGCAGAAAAGTTTCTGAGGAAAACGCCGATCGAACGGTTGAAATATCTAGAAAAGACATTCTTTGACGTGCGCGATGAGAGTGATGAAGTGCACGCGCGGACTAAATACGATGCCGGTGCAATATTGTCTGCTTTAGAAATATATTATGCAAAGAACCCGGAACTGGCGAAAAAAGACAAAACAGCCTTCGAACTGCTCGAAAAGAGCAAGCAATATATACACGACACGGCGCCGGCCATTAAACTTATTCTTGAGAGTTTGGCCTTACATCTGCCCCGCCTCGTCGGCGGGCAAGCTGTGTGATATAATCGTATTACTTTCAACTTTGTAACTTTATAACTTTCAACTTAAATTATGGCTTATAATTTTGCGGGTTTTAAAATAGGGGCAAAGGGGGTAGAAGACTGGCTTGTGAACGAGCACGGCTCTATCCGCACGGGTAGGGCGACGCCGGCGCTCTTGGATAGTGTGCTGGTAGACTCTTATGGCTCCAAAATGCCGGTATCGAACGTGGCGGCTATTGCCGTTGAGGATCCCAAGACTTTACGCATTACACCCTGGGATGCGTCGCTCGTGAAGGCTATCGAGACCGGTATTGCTTCCGCTAATCTCGGCGTCTCAACCAGCCCTGACAACAAGTCTATCAGAGTTATTTTCCCCGAGCTCACGGTAGATCGCCGGAAATTGCTTATGAAGCTGGCGGGGGAGAAACTCGAGGAAGCTAAGATTTCTCTGCGCGCCGAGCGCGAGAAAATCTGGAATGATATTCAAAAGCAAGAAAAAGAAGGCACAGTCACAGAAGATGAAAAGTTCAGATATAAAGACGAACTGCAGAAAATGGTAGACGACACAGTTGCCAAATTGGAACAGCTCCACGAACGCAAACGCAAGGAGATCGAGTTATAAAACATGTTTACAGCCATACTCTTCATTATCGTCCTCGTGACGCTTATTATTTCTCATGAGTTCGGCCACTTCATTGCCGCGAAGCTCTTCGGTGTGCAAGTCGATGAGTTTGGGCTCGGCTTCCCGCCAAAAATTTTCGGCAAACAATACGGCGAAACATTTTATTCGCTGAATTGGTTGCCTCTCGGCGGATTCGTCAGAATATTGGGAGAAGAAGGTGAAAATTCGGAGGTCGGACCTCCGACGACTTTCGGAGGTCCGACCTCCGAATTTTCAACACGCAGCTTCAGCACCCAGCAGACATACAAAAAAATAATCATTCTCGCGGCTGGCGTAATCGGGAATATATTGCTCGCGTTGCTTTTGTTATTCGTAAGCCTCCAGACAGGCCTTCTCTTACCCGTAGAAGGTACGATAAATCCGGAATATTTGCGCAATAGACAGATAATAATAGACTATGTAGCAAATGATTCGCCGGCATCGCGTGCCGGATTGTCGAGCGGAGATACGGTACTCGGGTCTGTTGATATTTCCGATTTGGTGGCGAAAAGCGTCGGCAAGCCGATAATTCTCAATATCAAACACGCAGGTAAATCCGCGCCGGAACTCGTAACTGTTACCCCGCAATCCGAAGACGGCAAGACATATAAAATAGGTATCGCTTTTGCCATTATGGGTGAGGCGTATCTGCCTCCAATGTCGGCGATAAGAGAGAGCGGTCTCATGACAGTTCGCTTGGCGCAAGAAACAATAACAGGTTTGTACTATTTCGCCACAGGAATATTCGCAAAAGAATCAACGGTCGGACAGGTCAGTGGGCCGGTTGGGATATTCAAGATGGTCGGCATGGCCTCGGGCATTGGCTTCTCTTATATACTGGCATTCATGGCGTTGCTCTCCATTAATCTGGCAGTTCTTAATATTCTACCTATTCCGGCCTTGGACGGTGGCCGAATACTATTCATTATAATAGAGAAAATTAAAGGTTCGCCGATAAAACCGGAATTCACTCAAAAGGTCCATTCCGCAGGCTTCGCAATCCTCATAATACTGATGGCAATCGTAACCGTACACGACATTGTAAAGCTATTCTAAAATCGCATGAAAAAAGACATAAAAGTAAAACAATCAGCTGTTTTCGAAGAGAAGGAAGTTCGCAGAACATGGCATAATGAGCAGTGGTATTTCTCTATAATTGATATCGTAGGCATTCTTTCAGAGAGCCAAAACCCGAGGCGATATTGGAGCGATCTTAAAATTAAGCTTATTTCAGAAGGATATTCCGAGTTGTACGAAAAAATCGTACAACTGAAATTACCATCAGCAGACGGTAAGTTATATGAGACAGACAGCACAAATCTTCAGGGTATGTTTAGAATAATCCAATCCATACCGTCCCCAAAAGCCGAGCCTTTCAAGCTCTGGCTTGCAAAGGTCGGTCAGGAGCGCATAGAGGAAATCCAAGACCCGGAACGGGCAATAGTTAGAGCAAAACAGATATACGACAGGAAAGGCTATTCAGAAGATTGGGTCGCCAAACGAATGCGTGGTATTAATATCCGGAATACGCTAACAGATGAGTGGAAAGATCGTGGTGCAAGGGAGGGGATTGACTTTGCGATATTGACTAACGAGATATATCAGGGCGCATTCGAAATGACAGCAAAAGAAATTAAAGAGTTTAAGAGCTTGAACAGTCCAGACAATCCACGCGACCACATGAACGAGCTCGAGCTTATTTTAACGATGCTTGGTGAAGCAACAACAACTCAAATTTCTCGCAACAAAGATTCTCGCGAACTGCCAGCCCTACAAAAAGATGCAAAAGAAGGTGGTTCGGTTGCGGGTGTCGCTCGTCGAGCTGTCGAAGCCAAGACTGGACAAAAGGTCTCAACAAGATCAAATTACCTTGACCTTAAGAATAAAAGAGATAACAAATTTTTTGACAAAAAGTCTTAATAGCGTAGTATCATAAATATCATGCGACAATCACAACTCTTCACTAAAACAAGCAAAACGGCACCAAAGGATGAGGTGTCTAAGAACGCGACCCTGCTTATCCGTGCCGGTTTTATTGATAAATTACACGCCGGTGTATACACATTCTTACCGCTTGGTTTGCGAGTAATGAATAGGATAGAGCAGATAATTCGCGAGGAGATGGATAAGGCCGACGGGCAAGAAATCTATATGCCGGCCCTTCATCCTAAAGAGAACTGGGAAACAACCGGCCGTTGGTCCGGTCCCGATCCATTGTTTAAGCTTAAAGACGCGTCAGACAGAGAATTTGTATTGGGCGCCACCCATGAAGAGGTTGTTGTCCCACTCTTGAAGAGATTTATATCTTCTTATAAAGACCTGCCTCAATCCGTGTATCAATTCCAGAACAAATTCCGTGCCGAGTTGCGCGCGAAGTCAGGGCTCTTGCGCGGTAAAGAGTTCATTATGAAGGACATGTACTCCTTCCATGCCGACGAGGCCGATTTGGCTAAATATTATGAAAAGATGAAGGGTGTTTATGCCAAGGTTTATGAAAGATTAGGACTCGGCAAAGATACTTATATAACCTTTGCCTCCGGCGGATCGTTCTCTAAATATTCTCACGAGTTCCAAACGGTGCTCGAGACCGGTGAGGATACTATCTCTATTTGTGAGAAGTGCCATGTTGCGATAAATAAAGAAATAATCGCGGAACAGAGTGTTTGCCCATCATGCGGTTCGAAAGATCTTATAGTAAAGTCGGCAGTAGAGGTTGGCAATATCTTCGAATTGAAGACGAAATATACGACACCGTTTGAATTAACCTACAGAACAAGTGAAGGTAAAGATGAGTTGGTCGTCATGGGTTGTTATGGTATCGGCCTCTCGCGACTTATGGGTGTCATTGTAGAATACTTCGCGGATGAGAAAGGGCTTGTCTGGCCGGAGGCTGTGTCGCCTTTTATAATACACTTAGTATCTCTTGGCGATGTCAGTTCCGATGCTGATAAGTTATATGAAAGATTGACTGCGAAGGGAATAGAGGTCTTGTATGACGATAGAGATAAACCAGCCGGAGAGAAGTTTGCCGACAGCGACTTGATAGGTATCCAGCATAGGGTGATTATAAGTGCGAAGACTGTGGCTTCTGGCAAGCTGGAATATAAAGCGCGTAAGGATACAGACGCAATCGGACTGACCGAGGATGAACTGATGGCCAAGCTAATCGGATATGAAAAATAAAGTTCTCGAAAGTTTGCTCACAAAATTCTCAAGCGACGTGGGTATGGATCTGGGTACCGCCAACACGCTCGTGTTTGTTCGTGGGAACGGCATCATTATCAATGAGCCGTCAGTAGTTGCCTTGAACCAAAAGACCGGTCAGGTTGTGGCAATAGGCAGTGATGCGCGTTCGATGCTCGGCCGCACGCCCCAGCACATCGTTGCGGTGAGGCCCCTGGTTGACGGTGTCATCTCCGACTTCGAGGCAACAGAGGAGATGATACATTATTTCATAAAAAAGACACAGGCAATGTTTCCGCGTAAGATAATCCGTCCGCGAGTGGTCGTGGGGGTACCGTCCGGTATTACGAATGTCGAACGCCGTGCCGTACGAGATGCTGTTAAGAATGCCGGCGCGCGCGAAGTGCATATAGTAGAAGAACCTATTGCCGCCGCTATCGGTATCCGTATGCCCGTCTACGAGCCGATAGGTAATATGATAATCGATATAGGTGGCGGCACCTCAGACATAGCGGTCATATCGCTCGGCGGCATCGTAAAAGCCAAGAGCTTGCGTATAGCGGGCGACAAACTTAATCAAGATATTGTCGGCTATGTGCGCGATGAGTTCAAAATGCTCATCGGAGAGAAGACCGCCGAGGAGGTCAAGATTGCCATAGGTTCTATCCATCCAAAATCCGAATCGTTAGAAACTATAGTGCGGGGTCGCGACCTCGTCACTGGCCTCCCTCGCGAGATAATGCTGACGAACGAGGATATTACCGAGGCAATCGGGCAATCAATCAGTCTTCTGGTGACGGCCGTACGCGAAGTGTTGGAATTAACTCCGCCAGAAATTATTTCGGACATCATGCATAGAGGCATATTACTCACTGGCGGCGGCTCTCTTCTGCGTGGCTTGACCAAGGTATTCGAGGAGGATTTGAAGATTCCAGTATATATTTCCGATGACCCGCTTACGGCCGTAGCAAGGGGTACCGGAATAATCTTAGACGACATCGAATTTTATAGAGACTTACTTGTCCAAGATGAAGACGACCTACCTCCAGAATAGAAATCAGCCGCATTGGTATAAGTCATGGACGTTTACGCTCGTTGCGTTCGCCCTCGCCCTTATTTTTTCCCCGGCTCGAACCTATGCTTCGCAGTTTGTAATTTTTTTAGTAAGCCCGTTCACTTATGCGGGGCAATTTATTGTCCGCTCTGTCGACTCGCTTTCTGTCGGCCTAAAAAGCAAAGAAAATCTCATGACAGAAAATGAGGCGCTAAGAACAGATATAGAACTTTCTCGCGAGAGACTATCGTATCTTTCGGTTCTGACAAGTGAGAATAATGAGCTCAAGAATTTATTATCAAGAAGAAAGGATACGGTTTTTTCTTCAACCACGCCCTGGACTCTGTGTGCCCCGACTGCAAATTCAATCGGGGCGCTTGTTCTGCTTTCGCCGGAGCGTTCATATTATGCGTCTATGCTGATTGATGTCGGCAGTACTGACGGCATTTCTCGTGGCGACAAGGTGTATTCATTCGGAGACATAGTGCTCGGCTCTGTCTCGGATGTATACACATCATCCTCTAGAGTAATACTCTATTCGGCGGCCAAGGTGACAACCTCAGTATTTCTGGGGGAGGAGCATGTTTCTGTGAATATCCAAGGCGACGGCGATGGCACGTTCATTGCCAGTTTACCGAAGAATATAAAAATAAACGTGCTTGATGAGGCCACTTTGCCTACAGAAAAGCCCACGCTTGTCGCAAGGGTTGAGCAGGTCAAGAAGACCGAGGACGCTCCGTTTGAAACGATATATCTTAAGAGTCCCGTAAATCTGCATACCCTTAAATGGGTTTATGTTGATCGAAAGGACTCGAATAATATAAAACGCACATGTATTCCCGCTACGCGTTAGATATATTCATTTTCGTTTTGCTGATATTCGCACCATGGTGGCTGTTTGCCGGCGCGCTCGTTTGTGGATCATTCATGTTTGCATCATATTACGAAATAGTTTTATTCTCGCTTCTCTACGATCTGATTTACTCTCGAGCAACGGGGCCGTTAGCCAGCACCGCAACCTTCACAATTATTGGGACAATCATCTTTTTTATTCTACAGGTGTTCAGACACAACTTTAATTTACATGAAAAGAAAATCACGAAACACTGGTGAAATATATCCGGACGAAATTTTCCTGGATGCCCGGAATATGCCGACCTTCAACACTCAACAATTTGAAGGCCGCATAGAAAAGCCGATTTCCCAGAAGTCGTTGTACACCCTGGCGGCATTTTTTTTATTAGCGATAATTTTTATCGGAGGCAAACTCTTCACTTTGCAAATTAATCAAGGCCAGGCTTTTTATAAACGGAGTCTCGTTAATACACTGCGATTTTTCCCAGTTTTTCCCGAACGTTCGTCTATAAAAGATAAGAATGGGACGCTTCTTGCTTGGAACAACGGTTCGGAGCGCAATTATATGGAGGGCGGTGGATTCAGTCATTTGCTCGGCTATCTCGGGCAGAACGATGCTACCACAAGCGATTCATTTATTCCTATGGCGACAACAACTGTCGGCATTGACGGTGTTGAGAAGATTTTTAATACTCGGCTGGCCGGTACGCCAGGTATTAAGATAACCGAGACAGATGCCCTTGGGCACACGCTGTCGGAAAGCGTTCAGCAAGATCCAATTTCCGGACAACCGCTCGTTCTCTCTATTGATGCAAAAGTTCAACAGAAGCTGTACGAAATTATAAAAGCCGTTTCTACAGACAGGGGATTTGCCGGTGGAGCGGGAATAATTATGAACGTTGAGACGGGGGAACTCGTGGCTATTACAAGTTATCCGGAATTCAGTTCACTAGTTTTTTCTGCAGGCAATGACAGGGTTGCCATAAATCAATCGTTGCGTGATCCGGCTAAACCATTCCTCGACAGAGCGGTGTCTGGATTGTATGCGCCCGGCTCTATTATTAAGCCATTCATGGCAATAGGCGCGCTTACTGAGGGGATAATTTCACCTGATAAAAAGATTTTAAGCACAGGCCAACTTGTAATCCCGAACCCCTACGACCCTGAGAAGCCTACTATTTTTAAAGACTGGGAAGCACACGGCTGGATAAATATGAGGCAGGGGATAGAGCAGTCGTCAGACGAATATTTTTATCAGATAGGGGGCGGATATAAGGATCAAAGGGGGCTCGGTATTACGAATATAGAGAAATATGCGCGCATGTTTGGTTTCGGCGAACCGACGAAGATCGAATTCGCGGACGAGAAGATGGGCAATATTCCTTCACCGGAGTGGAAGGCCAAGACATTCCCGAAGGACGCCGCTTGGCGCGTAGGAAATACGTACCATACTGTCATCGGTCAATATGGATTTCTTGTGACGCCTATTCAGGCCGTGCGGGCTGTCGCGGCGCTTGCTACGAATGGCAAACTGGTTCGGCCGACAATATTACAGACAGAGACACCGGAAATCCAACGCACTATAGATCTTCCGCAAGCGAACTTTAATGTTGTAAAGGAAGGGATGCGCATGTCCGCAGTAACCGGCACAGGTAAAGGGCTTAATCTTGATTATTTAAAGGTTGCAACCAAAACGGGCACGGCCGAGCTCGGCGTCTCTAAATCTAAGGTAAACTCATGGGTTGTCGGGTTCTTCCCGTATGAACATCCTAAATATGCATTTACGATAGTTATGGAGGCCGGTCCCGTTCATAATACCATTGGCGGTGTTTACGTGATGCGCCAACTTTTCGACTGGATGTTCTGGCACGCCCCGGAATACATCAAAAGTTGACTCAATGTCATTTTAGATATATAGTATATCCATATGTCAAACGACTATCTAACAAAAGAGAAATTTGCCGAGCTTTCGGCAGAGCTTGAACGTTTAAGAACGACCGGACGGCAGGAGGTTGCCGGACGTCTCGAATACGCAAAATCCCTTGGAGACTTGTCGGAAAATGCGGAATATCAAGAGGCCAGGGAGGCTTTTACTGATCTTGAAGAACGTATTGCCAAGATCGAGGATGTTCTGAAACAAGCAGTGATAGTTAAAGAGAAGCACGGCACAACAGTAGATATCGGATCGAAGGTTGTGGTTAAAAAGAACGGCGGTGTAGCCGTGGAATACAGTATCGTCGGCTCGGAAGAGGCCGAGCCTAAAGATGGCAAGATATCGAACGAATCTCCTATTGGAGCGGCGATGATAGGCAAGAAAGCGGGTGATACATTTATCGTAAAAACCCCATCGGGCCAGACAGCATCATATTCTATTGTAGAAATAAAGTAGAGATTCAGATTTCAAACAGGATTGACAAAGACGCCTACGGGCGTTTTTGCGTTGTAATTAAGGAGTTATCCACTATAAAATATGTTGTGCTGTGTGATGAAGTGGTATAAAATATACTCAAGTGGGAAAGAGTGGGGTAAATCATAAAAGTCTATGCTCATTGGCGAGTATCATCACACGATAGATGAAAAAAAGCGCATCTCGCTGCCGGCAAAGTTCCGGAAGGAATTGGGCAAGACCGTTGTGATTACCTACGGGTTGGATAAATGTCTCTTCGTTTACCCCATGAGCCAATGGAAGACTGTTGCCGAGAAATTGGCGGCCCCTTCCATCGGACAGGTAAATGCAAGAGACTTCAACCGCTTTATGTTTTCGGGCGCAGTGGAGACAGCAGTGGATACTATCGGACGCATTCTGATTCCTGATTTTTTGAAACTGCATGCCGGTCTCAAAATAAACGCGATAGTCACGGGAGTATATTCACGGGTAGAAATCTGGGATGAAGAAATCTGGACGACCTACAAGCAGGGGATTCAAGGCAAAGTAGCCGGTCTGGCGCAGCAGCTTTCAGATATTGGTGCAATATGAGCCAGTTTAAAGATAACTCAGAACACATTCCGGTTCTTTTACAAGAAACAATAGACGGCCTTAACCTTAAACTGGGACAGACTGTTGTAGACGCAACGCTCGGCAGAGGCGGACATACGTGCGAAATCAGCAAGAAGATCGGTACTAGCGGCTGGCTTATCGGCCTAGATGCGGACGAACAGAATGTGAACGACGTAAAAGATTTTCTCGGCGCTCTCGAATGTAAAACAACACTCAAAATTGGCAATTTCAGGGACATTAAGAACACGCTTGAAATAGTCGGCACTAAACCTGGTGAGGTAGATAGATTTCTCTTTGATCTGGGACTTAACTCTGTTCAGCTCGAATCATCCGGACGAGGATTCTCTTTCCAAATCAACGAGCCGCTTGTTATGACCCTAGAGAGGAACCCCGGAGAAAATGTACTAACTGCACGGGTTATCGTTAACGAATGGTCCGAAGAGTCTCTCGAGGCAATTTTGCGCGGATTTGGCGGAGAGCAGTTCTCGGGCAGGATAGCGAGGGTTATTGTAGAAGAAAGGAAGCACAAAAAAATACTTACTACGTTCGATCTGGTCGAGATTATAGAAAAGGCCGTTCCGGAATTCTATAAGCATCGCAAAATCCATTTCGCAACCAAGACATTCCAGGCTCTACGCATTGCCGTTAACGACGAATTTGGTTCTGTTGTAATCGCACTCGGCTCCGCATGGGATTACTTAGCTCCGTCTGGCCGAATAGCAGTCATTACATTCCATGACGGCGAAGACAGAATAGTCAAAAAGAAGTTCATTGATTTTAAAAAGCGGGGTGGGGTAATAATCACGAAGAAAGTCATAGCGCCAACGCAGACAGAAGTCAAAAAAAACCCCAGAGCCAGAAGCGCAAAATTAAGGATTATAGAAAAAGTATCGTGACAAAATTGTATACACAAAGCAATAAAGAAAATACAACCGAAAAAGGACGTCGGGCGTTTTCGGTATTTGCGACGTTCGTAGTCATTCAGATCCTTGCCTACGGGTATTTGGTGAACGCCTCCGTCGGTCATGTTGTCGGTAGAATGGCTTTAGAAAAGAGGACCGACGAACTTTCATCGAGTGTCGCCGTGCTGGAGTCAAAATATTTTGCGCTTCAGAACGAGGTTACGATAGAGACTGCCAATTCGATGCAGTACATAAATGCGGCGCATGTCCAATATGTCGATGCTAATGGCGAGCCGATAGTGATGTTAACGAAGGGTAATTGATCCGGGTGCGTCATAATTTGTTATGCGTGTACGACTCCTCTCACTAATTGTCGTTGTGGTTGCGGCAGTATGTGTCGCCAGACTTGCGTATATTCAAGTATTGAACGGCGCTGAATTCGCGGAGGTTGCCAATCGTCAATATGCTCATTCGGAAACCGCCGAATTTTCACGCGGGAATATTTACTTTAAAGAAAAGACCGGGGGGCGAGTATCGGCGGCGACACTCAAGGACACCTACTTCGTTGCGGTGAATCCGGCACTATTAATGAATGCCGTGGAAGTCTACACTAGGCTCAAGAGCAATCTGACGACGGACGAACAGACATTTCTTGCCCGCGCGACAAAAAAGGACGATACCTACGAAGTAATCGAAAAAAATATAGACCAGAAGAATGCCGACAACATTTCGGCACTAAAGATAAAGGGTGTTACTATTTATACGGAAAAAAAGCGCTACTATCCCGGGGGGAGGCTCGGTTCTGGCTTCCTTGGGTTTGTCGGATTATCGAAGGATACGGGGGATACGGTATCCGGTAGAGCCGGGCTCGAATCCTACTTCGACGACATTCTTGTTCGGCACGCAGGTGGCTTATATGTGAATTTTTTCGCCGAAGTATTCTCTAATCTAAGTTCCGCGATGTCTGCTGGCGGGAATCAGCTAGACGGTGATATTGTAACGACGGTTGAACCGACAGTAGAGAGGCAACTGGAAGATACACTCGCTACGACGGAAAAAACGTGGCATGCCGATCAGATAGGAGGAATAATTCTTGACCCAATGACTGGCAAGATCGTTGCCATGGCTGGATATCCAGATTATGACCCTAACGAGTTCAATGCGGTCAAAGATCCGCGCGCCTTCCAGAATCCGAATGTCGAAAATATGTATGAGATGGGTTCGACAATGAAGCCTCTTGCAATGGCTGCGGCGATTGATTCCGGCGTGCTTACTCCCGACACGATGTACACCGACACCGGCTCAATTATTCTCGATAAAAAGAAGATAAGCAATTACGACGGCAAGGCGCGAGGTCGGATATATATGCAGGAAGTTTTGAATCAATCATTGAACGTCGGCATGGTCTTCGTGGAGCAGAAAACAGGCAACGCCACTTTTGCGAAGTATATGAAAGGTTATGGATTTGGCGAGAAGACCGGTATAGAATTGCCGAATGAAGCGAGCGGCCTGATTGCTAATCTCTCAAGTAATCGAGATGTTAATTATGCCACAGCGGCCTTCGGGCAGGGGATAGCTGTCACACCAATCCAGATGGCCACTGCGCTCGCCTCGCTTGCGAATGGCGGCAGGTTCGTTGCACCGCACATATTGGACAGAATAGAATATCGTCTGGGCATAGTAGATAAGACAGACTTTAGTCAGGGTGTACAAATACTGAAGCCCGAAACCTCAACTGCAATTACCAAAATGCTCGTAACCGTAGTCGACAAAGCTCTCGTAAACGGCAAAGCCAAGATGGAACACTACAGTATCGCGGCCAAGACCGGCACGGCGCAGATGGTCAATCCGGCTACAAAAGAGTATTATGATGACAGATACCTCCACTCGTTCTTTGGCTACTTCCCGGCATACAATCCCAGATTCCTGATATTCCTGTTCCATACCTACCCCAAGGGGGCGCAGTATGCTTCCGCCACCTTGACCGACCCGTTTATGAGTCTTACAAAGTTTTTGATAAACTATTACAATATTCCACCGGACAGATAACAGTCAAATATGTTCAAAAGTATCATCAAGAAAATTATCTTAAGTATTCTGCGCAAAGAGGCGGAGCTAGTATTGGTGAAATACAAACCGCGCATTGTCGGTGTTACGGGTAACGTTGGCAAGACTTCCACTAAAGACGCGATACACGCGGTGCTAGCGACTGCCTATAGAGTACGTAAAAGCAAAAAGAGTCTAAATAGCGAGTTTGGCGTTCCCCTCACTATTCTCGGTCTTGATTCAGGCTGGGGCAACCTCTTTAGCTGGCTTTATAATTTGGCTTATGGCTTGGTCATTATAATTTTCCCGCACGAATATCCCGAGTGGCTTATCCTCGAGCTTGGTGCCGATAGGCCCGGTGACATTAAGTCTCTAGCCAGCTGGCTGCCACTCGACATTGCCGTCGTGACAAGCGTGGGCGAAGTGCCGGTGCATATCGAATTTTTTAAAACAAAGGAAGCTCTGGCCAAGGAGAAATCCCAAATTAAGAACGGCCTGATAGCAACCGGGACACTGGTCCTAAATACAGATGATCCGCTCGTGTTCGCAATGGGGGTCACGGCGGAAGGCACGCATTCTCATAAAACCGTCACTTATGGCTTCGAAGAAGAAGCCGATATTCGTGCATCCAACGACAGAATACTGTACGAAACCAACAACGGCAAAGAATTCCCAGAAGGCATCAGCTTCAAGCTCGATATGGATGGCAAGAGCGTACCCGTGCGCATCAAAGGTATCTTCGGTAAGCACCATATTTATGCCGCGCTAGCCGCTGTCGCCGTCGGCCACACGCTTAAAATTAATCTGGTAACCATGCTTGAGGCTCTGCAGGACTACGAAAAGGCACCCGGCCGTCTGCGCCTTATAGAAGGGGAGAAAGATACTATAATTCTGGACGATACCTATAATGCTTCGCCATTGGCTACCGAGAAGGCGCTGGATAGTTTGAACGAGCTTAAGGTTGCAGGCAAAAAGATTGCTGTCATTGGCGACATGCTCGAGCTTGGTGAACATACTGTTCAAGCACACGAGAAGATAGGTAGGAAAGTTGCCAAGATCTGTGACCTGCTTGTGACGGCCGGCCAGCGCGCCAAATTCATCGCCGACGGCGCTCGCGAGGCGGGTCTAGATCCCGATAAGATTCAGTCATTCGACACTGCCGAAGAAGCGGGGAAGTATATAGAGCCGATAATAAAATCAGGTGATCTGATACTGGTAAAAGGCTCGCAAGGCGTCCGCATGGAGAGGGTGGTGAAAGAAATAATGGCCTTTCCCGAAGAAGCCGAAAAACTGCTTGTCAGACAAGAAAAAGAATGGTTAAATAGGGTCTAATTCCTTTTTCGGCCCTATCGTCTAACGGTTAGGACATCGCCTTCTCAAGGCGGTAATCAGGGTTCGATTCCCTGTAGGGTCATTGCGAAATTCGTAAAATCGTGTATAATAGTATTTCTATGAAATTGGCTATTATCAAGACAGGGGGCAAGCAATATATCGCTACTGAAGGCTCTAGTTTCCGCGTTGAGAAGCTTGAGGGCAATGCGGGAGATAAAATCAGCTTCGCTGAAGTGCTTTTGGTATCAGAAGACGACAAATCAACGCTCGGCACGCCGACGGTAGCGGGCAAGACTGTAGAGGCAGAGATTGTCGAACAGGGGAGAGCCGACAAGGTTATCGTCATGAAGTATATGGCCAAGTCAAGGTACAAGAAGAAAAACGGCCATCGCCAACCGTACACCAAAGTCAAAATCACTTCGATAAAATAAAGAAACTTAAGAGCCGCTAGAAGCGGTTTTTAAGTGCGTAGGTAATCGTTTCAGAATCAGAATATTCTAATTCCGTGCCTGTCGAAAGACCGCGGCCTAGGACGGTAATCTTGAGATCGCGGGTGGGGAAGGACTCCGTCAGCTTTTGGCGCACATAGTCGGCAGTATAATCGCCTTCGGTATTGGCGTTCATTGCTATTATTATTTCTTTTATATCGGGAGACTTGTGCAGTAGTGCCTCGAGCTCAATGATTCTGATTCTGGATTCAGGATTTTTGTCTAAGATTTTAAGCTGGCCACCCAGAACGAAATAGTTACCGCTATATTGTTTTGTTTTCTCGACACTTTCGAGGTCTACATCGCGGGCTACGACCATGAGTAGGGAACTGTCGCGAGCCGTGTCTGCGCATAACGGGCAAAGATTCTGATGAGGAGCATCACCGACGCTAAAGAATCTTTTACATTTTGAACACCGCATCATCTCGCTTTTTAGCGACAGGATTTTTTGAGCGAGAAAACCTCGTGAAGACTCTGTCTCTTCAAGCAGGTGATAGACAAAGCGCCGAGCTTGTCTCGGGCCGATACCCGGAAACTTGCTAAATAACTCGGTAAGTTTTTGTACTGATTCTGACATTGTTGTTTCTCAAACCCGCAAACAAATTTTCAGGTCCTCGGATCTCCTCGTCACTCAACCAGACCATGTAAATTCGTGTGAGTTCTTTCTAAAATTAAAACCCCCCAAAGCCATCGCCGCCGGCGTTACCTGACTTGTCGATACTGACGAAGCTAACGCGCTTCTCGTCGAAGTAGAGCTCGGCCTCGCCGGTCGGGCCGTTACGGTGCTTGGCGATGATAATCTTGGCGACATTCGGGCGCGTTGACTCTTTATCATACTTATCCTCGCGATGGATGAACATTACGACGTCCGCGTCCTGCTCGATAGAGCCGGAGTCGCGGAGGTCGGACAGGCGCGGTTCTCCGCCGCGCGCCTCAACGGCGCGCGAGAGCTGGGAAAGTGCAAGCACGGGAACATTCAATTCACGGGCGAGGCCCTTTAACGAGCGCGAGATTTCGGTTACCTGTTGTACTAATGAATCATAGCTTTTGCTTGTCGCCATAAGCTGGAGGTAATCAACGACTATAAGCCCCAGATTGTGCTCTGCCTTGAGCCGGCGTGCGGTTGCCCGCATATTAATTATACTCGAATCCGGTGCGTCATCGATGAATATCGGCGCACGCGATAGTTTATCAAGTGCGTCACGGATTTTGGCGAAATCTTCATCTCGGGATAATTTACCGGTACGCAAATGCCAAGAATCTACGTACGATTCCGCCGCAAGCATACGGTCTACAAGCTGTTGAGAGCTCATTTCGAGAGAGAAGATGCCGACCGTGATATTATGCTTAGTTGCCGCCTGGCGGGCGATATCCATTGCTAGGGAGGTTTTACCCATCGAGGGTCGTGCCGCGAGAATGATCAGGTCCGAGTTTTGGAGTCCCGCAAGTTTACTATCAAGTTCGGGGAAGCCGGTAGGCGTTCCGCGTAATTCTCCTGTATGTTCGTGCAATTTTTCTATTCTATCCCATGCTTCAGAAAGTGTTGACTTGATGCTAACGAATTTCTGTTTAGGCGATAGGTTCGCGATTTCAAATATTTTTTTCTCGGCTTTATCCAGTACAATATCCAAGTCCTCTTCTTCATTATATCCTAGTGAAGAAATATAATCGGCGGTGTCGATAAGTTCGCGCAGTGTGGATTTTTTCTGAACTATTTTGGCATAATATTCCGCATTGGAAGCGGACGGTACAACGTTAACCAACTCGGTCAGGAATGAGGCGCCTCCGACGCGATCGATTAGTTGCCGCTCTGTTAGGCGAGTTGAGACAGAGAGGAGGTCGACGGGACTGCCTTTCTGGAATAGTTCTACGCACACATCGTAAACGACTCGATGCTTCTCTGAATAAAAGGATCGCGGTGTTACTATCGTCATTATCTCCTCGAGTATCGAGGGACTAAGCATAATAGAACCAAGGAGCGCCTGTTCAGCCTCATTGTTTTGAGGAGGAAGTCTGACCTTTTTTATAAATTGCCCGCGCTCTGACATAAGGCAATCAGTATATCACCGTTTAATCAACTTTGACCCCTTGTCAGTGTCTTTAATTATGTATCCTTGTGACTCTATTTTATTGCGCAGTTCGTCGGCCTTAATCCAATCCTTATTTTCCCTCGCAGTGTTACGCTGGGCTAGTAAATCGGCAAGCTCCTGCGAAATTTCGGGCATATCTTCCTGTGTATAAGCAAGTCTTAACCCTAATGCTTTGTCAAATTGATATAAAGTAGCGACTATATCTCCAGATTTCTGCTTCTGGTCTCGAATCATTGTCCACATTACCGCCAGCGCCTTCGGGATGTTTACATCGTCATTGATCGCAGTGTGAAATGATTGTTCATATGATTCTATAATAGATCCCAGCTCGTCTGATCTGTGTTCTTCGATAAAACCCAGAAGTTTTTTATACGCTGTCTCCGCCTGCCCGAGCGCCTCCCAAGTAAAATTTTGCGAAGAACGATAGTGCGCGGTCAAGAATAGATATCGGAGCGAGAGGGGAGAAAAGCCTTTTTCTATAACCTCATTCAAACTATATGCAGTACCTTCTGTCTTAGCCATCTTCTTGTTATCGACCAGAAGGTGCTCATTGTGAAGCCAATAGTTAACATAGCGCACTCCGTTCGCCGATTCGCTCTGGGCGATTTCGTTGGTGTGGTGCACCGGTATATGTTCTATCCCGCCGATGTGGATGTCGAATGTCGGGCCGAGGTACTTTTTACTCATAGCCGAACATTCTATGTGCCAGCCGGGGAAACCTGTACCGTCCTTGACCAAAACTGAATGAAAGGGGGATGGCCAAGTTTGCAGAGCGTTTGCATGCGCGCCCGCGGCGAAGAACCATATAGCGAAGTCGAAGGGATGTTTCTTGTTTGGATCTTCCGTATCACCCGTGCCGGCGCCAGGCCTGTTCATATCTAAATCCTGACCGGATAGGCGAGTATAGTCATGAGCTTTGGAAACATCGAAATAGACCGCTAGATCAGTCTCGTAGGCGAAGCCTTTTTTCAGTAAAGTCCTTACTATTTCTATCATCTCCTGAACATGTTCTGTTGCACGCGGTTTATGAGTCGGCTCCAATAAATCGAGCTCTTTAGTATCTTGTTCATATCTTTCTATGTATGTTCTAGCGATCTCGTCGGGTGACTTGTCCTCGCGTCTCGCCGCTTTCTCCATGCGGTCTTCGCCAGTGTCGGCATCGCCAATATTGTCTCCTGTTAAATGTCCGACGTCGGTATAATTACGAACGAAATTAAGATTGTAATTGTTATATCTAAGAACGCGCACAATCAAATCCGCGCAGGTTGCGCCTCGCAGATTGCCGATATGTTGCGTCCAGTAAACCGTCGGCCCGCAGTAATAAACACCCGCCTCGTTCTCACGAATGGGCTTAAAAATCTCTTTTTGCCTAGATAGGGTATTGGTAAAAACTATATCCATTTCTTGAACCTGAAGTATGCCATACCGGCGACAGAAAGCAAAACCATAAGCAGAATGACTGCCCAGAACCCGTACTTAAGTTCGACGAACGGCATATGCTGGACATTCATCCCGAATATCGATGCTATCGCCGATATGGGTAGGATAGTGGCCGCCGCCATCGAGAGCACCTTCATCGTCTGATTAGTTTTTGTCGTCAGAAGTGAGTCGTTCGTGTCGCGCAGGCCGATGACGACTTCTTTATAACCATCTATCATTTTGTCTATTTTAGAAAACTCCCCGGATAACGAATGAAGATAGTAGTGGAAAGACTCTCCCCAGAAATTCCTGGCGACGATTTCGAATGAAGAAAGTAATTGATCGTGCGTTCGCGTACACCACCAGAAGTTGATAAGTACTCTATTTAACTTGGAAATTTCCTCCACCATCTTCTGTTCATTGCCGGCGAAAATTGCTTCCTCGGTGTCTTTAATATGATGGCGCAGGTGTATTAAGTCATCTTCTGATGCTTGATAAAGGCGCTTCATTATTGCGTAGAATAAAAAGCCGGCATGTTCGATTTGCCTGTCTTTGTTTAGCATTGCGCCGGTCTCCAGATATTTGCCCATTGTGTAAATCGGCTCTATCGATTCATAATGCGCCGTTATCAAAAAATTCTTGCCGACGATGAAGTCAACTTCATGCTCCTCCGTGTCGTGGATATCCCCATTACTCAAGAGAGAAGGGAAGCGGAAGATCATATAGGCGTAATTCGGATATAGATCAACTTTTGTGCGCAGAGACGGTTCACTGAGTTCGTTCAATACAATGGGGTGGATATTGTAAGCTTCTTTAAGCCCGAACAATTCATCCTTGGACGGCTTCTCGAGGTCTACCCAGGTGGTACCGTGCATGTCATAGCTGGTAATCATTAGAATAGTATAACGCGTTGAAATTTTCCCGTCTACATGAGATACTGTATAAATGACACCTTATGGTAAGAAAGTAACATTAATAGGCGCAGTCATACTCCTTTTAGGAGCGTCATTCATGGCCGGCGCATATGTCGGGTATTCTAACAAACCGCTTACGGATAAAGTTCTGGGCGTTCTCAATAAAAATCAGGATCAACCACAGGATGTCGACTTCGCCCCCTTCTGGCAGGCATGGAAGGCTATTGACGACCATTATGTCGCAACACATCAAGGGCTCGGTAATATGGCCACCGGCACTGATGCAAAAAAAATTACGAGTCAAGATCGAGTTTATGGCGCTATCGAGGGAATGTTCAAGTCTCTGGGGGACCCTTATACCGTGTTCTTCCCGCCGGAAGAAGCTAAGTTATTCCAGGACGAAGTTAATGGCAGCTTTAGCGGAGTCGGTATGGAGATCGGCATTCGTGATGGAGCTCTGACCGTCGTAGCTCCGCTTAAGGATACGCCCGCATTTCGAGCGGGGATCAAGTCCGGCGATCGAATTGTAAAAATCGACGATAAATCCGCCGCCGATTTGCCTGTTGATGTCGCAGTGCAACAAATCAGGGGAGAGAAGGGAACGAAAGTGAAGATTACGATTGGCCGCAACGGAGAACCTCAAAGAGATATTACAATTACTCGCGACACCATAGTTATTCCGACTATAAGCATAGAAGGGAACTCGAGCATAATCGGTAATGCGGAAGGTCATGAGGGTATACGCCCCGACGGAATATTTGTTATCAGACTATATAATTTTTCCGCGCAGGCATCAGACCTATTCCGTCAAGCGCTCCAGAAATTCGTCGATTCCGGGTCTGATAAACTCCTCCTGGATCTGCGCGGGAACCCAGGCGGTTATCTTGATTCTGCCGTAGATATCGCGAGCTGGTTCGTGCCTGCAGGGAGGGTTGTTGTAAGCGAACGTTCGGGGTCCGAAGCGAATGCAATAACCAAGGAGCACAAAAGTCGCGGTACCGTTTCTCAACTAAAGAGTGTTCCACGGATAGCGATATTAATAGATAGAGGTTCGGCTTCGGCTTCAGAAATTCTCGCAGGAGCTTTGCAGGACGAGGGAGTGGCGAAATTGATTGGCGAGCGTAGTTTCGGTAAAGGTTCTGTGCAAGAACTTATTCCAATAACGACCGATACGGAAGCTAAAATAACCATCGCCAGATGGTTTACCCCAAAGGGCCGATCAATCTCCGACTCCGGACTCACACCGGACTATCCTGTGACGATTACAAAAGATAATGTAGACAAGAAGATTGATCCGCAGTTCGATAAGGCCCTCGCAGTATTAAAAGATAATTCCCTCTGGAAATAATAAATATATGAAGGTTGTTTTACTTAAAGATATAAAAGATGTCGGCAGGAGATTCGAGATCAAGAATGTGTCTGACGGTTATGGCAGGAATTATCTCGTAAAGAACGGACTGGCAGAAGTCGCTACACCGGCTAAGGAGGCCTGGGCCAAAAAGAAAGTCGAAGAAGGTCATCTTGATAAAAAGAAAGCAGAAGAGCTACTCCTCACCAAGTTCAAAATAATAGAAGGCTTGACGCTAACGTTCAAATCCAGAGCAACAGAGACCGGCAGTTTATTTGCCGGCATACATAAAGACGAGATAGTTACAGAGCTTGCAAAGCACAGCATTCTTGTTCCGGCAGAATTCGTTGTCCTCGAGAAGCCGCTCAAGCATATTGGCGAGCATCAAGTAGAGCTTAAGGCGGGCGAAAAAACCACTCATGTTCGAGTGGTTATAACTGCGCTATAAGGCTATTCTACGCTGACGATAGGGAGGCGATTGATTGTGCCATCGAAGTGGGTCTTGCGCTTCGTGCCGAACTTGACCTTGCCGTCCTTAGAGGCGAAAAGGGTATGGTCTGTACCCATTAAGACGTTCTTACCCGGCAAGACGCGAGTTCCGCGCTGGCGGACGATTATATTGCCAACCTTAGCCGTCTGACCGTCGCCAATCTTAACGCCAAGATACTTTGGGTTTGAGTCGCGTAGATTTTTTGTTGAACCGGCTGCTTTTTTATGTGCCATATTGGTGTGATATAATGGGTATTATGATACCAGATTCGGGGGAAATAATCAAGTTCGACGAGGAGGGCAATACAGGACGCCTAGACCGATTTCTGTCCACCGTGCGACACTTCCTGGATTCACGCCTGTTTCTGGCTGTTTTGGTTATTTTCGTGGCTGTAGGTTCATTCGAGCTAGGGCTTATTGCTAATCTAAACAAACAAAGGCCGGCCGTAACAATAAGCGAACCCGTACCGGCTCAAGACGCTCGGCTTCTCAAAACGGAACCCGGAAGCCAAGCGTCTGGACCTTCTGAACCCAAGCAGGGGACAGGAGGCACTCTTGTGGCCTCGAAAGGGGGTACCAAGTATTACTATCCATGGTGCGGAGGTGCTAACCGGATCAGTACCGCAAATAAAATATATTTTGCTTCAGTGGCTGAGGCACGAGCAAAGGGGTACACACCGGCCGCAAATTGCAAAGGCCTCCAGTAGGCTTATTTATTAGAGGGGAGCGGTATTGTATAATACTATACATGTCGTAGAATATATCTTTTGCGACACGGTGTGTCGGAAAAGGTCATGGCGGCTAGGGGGCTATCCTATCTTATCCATTGCCCAGATGGTAATGGCCCCTCCAAGGATTATTGCGAATGCTAGCCAGCCTATAAATTCTAACAAGGATACGCTGATCATCACTCTCCTACTTATGGACGACTCTCGAGAAAATTGTCAGAAGAAAGTTTACGATCGGCATAATGACCTGATACCAGATTGCCTTGAGAACGGCGACGGCTCCTTGCCCGACATCAATACCAAGCTGTTTAACCTCGTCGAATGTGGTTGTCTTAAAGAACACAAGAAGCGCTATAACAGCGCAGATGATTACGATGATTCCAAGTGTAGACACTCCCCTTTTTGTATAAAATTTTTTAGGCATAATATTATTATATCGTAAACTACAGCATCTGCAAATATGAAGTTGGATTCAGATAGCCGCTAAAGGACGCTACGGGCAGGGTATATGCACCACAGCTCCTCACTCGACTCTGGAGCTTGCTTATATTGACACTCGCCTTAGCAAACAATGAGAAGTGAATGTGAGGACCGGTTGAGTATCCGGTATTGCCGCTGTAGCCTATTCTGTCCCCAGCTTTAATGAGTTGTCCCTCGGTAACGGAGATAAGCGACATGTGACCATAGAGAGTACTCATATTCATGGCATGATCTAATAGTATCCATTTGCCATAGGAGGCTCCCTTGCAGTTTAAGTCTGTATTGCCGAAACCGCGCACCACTGCGTCTGCGGCGGCGTAAACCGGTGTACCTATTGGCACTCCTATATCGATGCCATTGTGACCCTTACCGTTATAGGCTGTAGTAGTCCTAGAGAACGCAGTATTGCCAAAAAGTTGGGTTATAACTCCGCCTTGTGTTGGCCACTTAAATACCTTCGTACCTGCCTTGGGTATAGAACTTGGGTCGAGGGTGAATGAAAGCCTCGCTTCGTAATCAAGTAATTCGGCTTCTACGGCCTCGCGTTCCTTCTTCTTCTCCAGCAGAAGCTTCTGATAAGTGGCCTCTTTTGATTTCGTCACGTCGAGCAAAGCCTTTTTTTCCTGGCTTGTCGCTTCGGCAATCTTCTTCTTATCCTGAACTTGTTCGGAATAATCGGTTAAGCGCGCCTTCTCCCTCTCCTGTATTGTCTTGTTCTGGTCAAGGGATTCTTTAGTCTGTTTGGCCTCTATGATACGGGCGGTGAGATTCTTTTGTATTTGTTCTACGCCTTGCTCATAAGCCCAATAAGCACCCATAGAATCATAACCAAGGAAGACGGCTACTGGAGATGCTGATTCTGTCTCGGCCAATATGCGCACAGTCTCCCCCACCATGTTTCTGCGTAATTCTAGCTGTTTGGTTGTTGCCTGTATCGAAACATTCAAATTTTTAATCGTACCCTGTGTTGCACCGATCTGTTTTTTCGCAGTGGTTATCTGCTGTTCGAGTGCCTTACGCGACGCGTCTAGGCCAGCAAGCGTTTTCTTCAGCGTGGTTGCCTCTTTGCCGGCGTTGGCAGCCAAGGAGCTTGCCGCCTTTATTTCTGAATCTAGCTTTTTAAGTTGGGCGGTTTTGTCGTCTATTTTACTCTGTAGATCGGCAGTTTGCGCAACAGTTGAGGCTAGCGGAGTCAGCGCCAGAATTAGCAAAAAATATATAATTACAAACTTATATTTCATGTGACAAAGCAATCGTTAAGAGTTCTCGCGCTATACGTTGCGCGCTCTTATCGTCCGCGAATGCTTTGGCCGCCTCACGCATATTTTTTTGCACCTCCTGACTTTGCAAAATACGTTCAATTTCCGAATATAATATATTCGGACGCAGATTCTTGTCCTCTATGACAACACATGCACCGGTGCGCGCGTAAGCGTAAGCGTTCTTGCGTTGATGGTCGTTATGAAAGACACTCTCATCGCCCGGGATGATTATGCTCGGTATGCCCCATGCGGCAATCTCGAAGATCGTAGATCCGGCTCGTGAGATAACTATTGCGGCACTCCCGCCGATCATGCGCAAGGCCGATGTATTTACGTAGTCATAAACCCTACAGCGAGACTGTTTACCCGTCTTTTCAAGTATATAGGTCACTCTCTTCAAGATATCTTCGTAAGAGTCTTTGCCTGTCTGTATGATGACTTGGGCATGCTCTATTAGCTGTGGAAGTGTGTCGACAAGCGTGTCGTTCATTTTTGCAGACCCGCTTGAGCCACCCGTCACATAGATCACCGGCAATGCCGGATCGAAGCCGAAGAACTCATGCGCTCCGGAATATGCCGGAGAGAAGAAATCTCTACGAATTGGGTTGCCGGTGACCGCGGTCTTGTCCGGTGGAAAGAACTTGGCTGCCTCAGGGTACGATACGGCAATCTTGACGGCGAATTTGCCCGCCCAGAGATTAACACGCCCAGGGACACTGTCTGATTCGTGGATAACAACCGGGATTCCGAATACCCGCGCCGCTACGAGCGCCGGGATACTGCTGTACCCGCCCTTGCTGAAGATTACATCCGGATACAGGAGATATATTTTCCAGATGGCGCCCAAAATACCAAAAAATGTTTTTATTAGATTCCAGATATTCTTTGGTGAAAAATATATTCTTTGATTACCAGCCGGCGCGAAAATGTAGGCGATACTGTTGTCGAATAACGCTCGTTTGTTGTACGGGCCGTTCGACATGAAGTAGAGTTGAGGTGCTACGAATTTTTCTTCCTCCGATAGCCGTGCAAGTTCCTGCGCCACAGCGATAATAGGATAAAAGTGTCCACCCGTTCCCCCTCCGGTAAATAATATTTTCATAACTATTGAGTATGTCTAGAAATTTGCAATAATATCCCCGCTTCAATGAACGCCATTAACAGAGCCGTACCGCCCTGACTTATAAAGACAAGCGGGACTCCGGTAAGCGGGATAATACCGGTCAAAGCCGTTATGTTTATATACGACTGTGACACTATCAGTATAACAATTCCTATACCAAGAAGTCTACCGAACTGATCGGGCACCCTGTCGGAGATACGAAGCCCCCGCAAGGAATAGAACATGAACAATAGAATTAGAACAGATGAGCCGATAAAGCCGAAGTCCTCGGAAAATACAGAAAATATGGAATCACCTATCGGTTCCGGGAGATATTTGAATTTTTGCACGCTCTGGCCGAAGCCTCGGCCAATTATCTGCCCCGAACCTATGGCTATGAGCGATTGACGCAAATGGTACGAAGTATCCAGAGTCCCCTGTTTTGAATTCAAAAAAGTATTAATACGGTCCTGCACATGCGGGTATACGGTAGCAAGACCGGCAGCAAGAATTATTCCCGCCAATGCGAAAATAGCTAAATGCAACCAGCGCCCGCCTGCAGCCAGAAAAACGGCAGTAGCACCGCAAACGACCACCAGGAATGTCCCCGTGTCCGGCTGTTTAAGTATTATCGCGCCGACAACTGCGACAGTAATAAGAAACGGGAGAAAGCCTTTTGTGAACGAAGTCACGTGAGTCTTTATCTTCGCATAATAAGCAGCCAAAAAGAGTACCGTGCCGAGCTTTAGAAATTCCGATGGCTGAATAGTGCCGAAACCGAGATCTATCCAGCGCGTACCTCCCTTGGTGCTGAAACCTATGTGCGGAATGAAAACTAGAATAGTGAGTATAAGGGTTAAGAAAAAAATCCCCGTGGCATAATGCTGAAAGAATTTATAATGGATCTTCGTAGCGAGGAAAAATAGCAAAACAATACCGGCGAGCGCAATAGCACCCTGTTTCATTAATACCAAGGAATAATTGGCTCCACCCCTGGATAGCAAACCCATAGAAGCGGAGGCGAATACCAGAAAGCCGATCGTGACCAATAGCACGGTAAGTGTGGCTAGTATCACATCTACTCTTTTTGTTCTATTCATTACTAATCATGGCTAAAATAATCTTGCACTATATCTATGTATAATCTGCGAGTACGCTCAAGCTGGTCCGGACCTAGTGCCGAATAATGTTCCATGCCCGGCATCGAATTAACCTCTACAATTACATATTCTACCATGCTCTTCTCGATATCGTCTGTGGTTAAAATATCAACGCCCGCCAGATTGAGCCCCAGATCTTTTACCGCTTTTATGGCTAACTCTTTCGCGTTATCGCATATAGTATCTGTCATGTCTCTGGCTTGGCCTCCGGTCGAGAGGTTGGCATTATCCAGAAGCTGTAATCTCTCGCCATTTTTTGGGATAGAATCCAATGTCAAATTATACTCGCGCTTTATCCTCGATACGATTGTTGGCAGTGGTATGTCATATGCAGGCAAGAGCTCTCGTATGCTTTTTATTCCGTCGCCGAATATAATAAGTGGCGTGCGAGAATATGCCGCTACAACTTTATCTTTATACACTACAACGCGATAATCAGTACCCGGAACGCAAGGCTGTATAAGCGCGATATTATCTATTGCGAAAATATTAATAAGTGCCAATTTGAGCTCTTCGTCGGAATATACTTTGGCCACTCCCCTACCCTGGCCCTTGCTGTTGGGTTTAACTATGCGCGGATAACCAACCTTTTCTGCGTATTCCAGTGCGGCAGTTAAATTATTCTGGGTATTATTTATTCTGCACCATTCGTCAGAGAAGAATGTTTCTGTGGATATCACAGGATAACCGAATTTCTCCAGCAGGAATTGCGTATAATCTTTATCAGTCGCAATCTTCGAAGCGCCCAGTGGATTTATATCCAGAGCTGATAACTTAAAAAAGAATCTCTCGCCGGTATTATTTTCTATATAACCGACATGGCCGAACTTAGGCTCAACAATACACTTGAATTTCAATTGCTCTGCCGATCCTCTAAGCATCTTTACAGTAAAGCGTTCTATCATAATCTGCTCTATTTGCCCGCTATCGCTACAACAATACCCATGATAGATGTGATGATACCCACTATCCAGAAGCGCATTGTCACTTTATACGACGGCCAGCCAAGCGCCTCGAAGTGATGATGTATCGGTGCGACAAGAAAAACTTTCTTACCGCCTCTGAATTTTTTTGACAATAGTTGAATGATGTCTGAACCTGATTCCGCGAGCAGGGGAAAACCAATAAAGACAAGAACCGGAACGGTGTCTGTAAGAAAGGCAATAACTGCCAAGGTAATAGTTAGGCCAAGCGTACCGGTCTCTGTCATATAGAATCTGGCGGGCGGGATATTGAACCAAAGGAACGCAAGCGTTGCGCCGGCGATTACCGCACAAAGTGCGGCTATGTCATATTGCGTTTGATAGAAAGCGATGAGAGAATACGACGCGTACATGATAGTAAAGATTCCGCCGGACAAGCCGTCTAGCCCGTCAATAACAGTACCGGAATACATTGCAATCATTACCAGCATAAACAGTGGTATCATCCATAATCCGACGTAGATCTGGCCTTCGAATGGGAACCAGAGGGTGCTGTTGCCAAGCTTGGCATAGAACCACCAGCCGCCGATGAGCCCGATGACAAGCACTGCGGCTAGGCGCTTCGCCAAAGAGAGGCCCCCTCCGCCCACCGCGTGACCCTCGTTCTCCGCAACGTGCAAGATGTCGTCTATCAGACCAACTAAAGAGCCGGCGATAAGAGAAATAAACGGCAGCCAGGTTTGATTGCGCGAGAGAAAAGAGAATCGTTCGAGAATACTGTTATGATCGACTTGCGCCAGGCCGAAAAATATAAGTGTAGTTATCAGCGTACTCCCCCAGATCACGATACCGCCCATGCGCGGGGTGCCAACCTCTTTATCTTTATGCAGATTGCTGAAGATCGGCGTGGCCTTGCCGTCGATACCGACACTGCGTACCTTCTTCTTCCACAATTTGTGTTTATATAAAAAAGTAGTTAGAGTCGGCGTTATCGCCAATCCGGTTAGGAATGATATGGTAAGCGGTATAAAAATCTTTAAAATCGGCGCGTTCATAAAGATAATGCCTAATGCTTGTCTTGTACCACAGCGGCAAGTTTGTCTTTAATTAAAGCATAATCCGGCAATCGTGTCACATCCGTGATTCCTAGGAGTTGGAGGAGCTCGATGGTCGGCACATAGAGAGAAACTCGAGCGTCGTTCTCGTCTGCTTTGCGCTCGATAAGCCCGCGGAGCATAAGCGCACGGATTCTGTAGCGAGAATTAACCCCGCGCACATATTCTACCTTGGCCGCGCTTACGGGATGCTCGTACAAGACTATCGAGAGAACTTCGAGCTGGGATTTGGTCAAAGGCTCTGTCCGCTCCAGCTTCAAGACTTCCTGCAAGAATTCATAAAGCTCCGGCTTGGTCGTGAGCGCCACAGTATCCTCCGTGCGTGTGAGCCGCGTCGCGCCCGCCTCAAGTCGCGTAATTAGTTCTGCAATGGCCATCTCAAGCTCCCCTTCTCCGACAGAACAAAGCTTCATAAGCTCCGCAATCCCCATAGGCTCGCCTTTCATAAAAAGCAGAGCCTCTATTTTCCGGTCGAGTTGTATCACGCTACTTTCCATGTGCGTATTCATACATAAATTTGTAAGAAAACGGTTCGGCAAAGTTCCGCAATACCTTGCGTGCGTACTCATCAAGGATCGTATAACCCATCAGAAGACTTTTTACGGCACGCCACTCCTCCCTACCTGCGGGAGCGATATCGTGCCGCGCAAGTATCGTATCAACGATAGCAAGGGCGCGTTGTTGCGCCGCTTCGGCTGCAATCGTCTCGCCCTTTTCGGCATAGTTCAACATCCTCCCAATCTCTGGGTGCGCATTCGCCATGTAGAATAGTGCTGTTCTCTCCATGTTATTATTTGAGTTCATCCAATCCAATCTTGTATTCAAGTATCCTGACTTCCATATTATCTTCTATTATACCACTTCTTGCCCCGACGTTGCAGTCGGGGCTCCGACCAAAGCGTCGGAGCTGATTAAATTAGACAACTTCATTTTGATAACACTGTTCACAATAAACTATCTCCGGCCGATCAGGGGCGTAGGTTGTTTCAAATTCATTCGAGCAATGACCTTGATGATGAGAATGAGCTTTATCGCACATGCATTGTCGGTGCCAAAGATAGAATGGATTGCGATACGAAAGTCTTTCTACGTGTCGACAGTTTGGGCATAAACGCGGTATGGGAAGTCGCATATTGCGATACAAGGAAAGTTCTGTTGGTATTATTCGAAAGGCAGTAGTACACCCGTCGTTACACTTTCCTTCATGCGCGCAACCAATGGTCTCGTTAATGATGTTGTCATCAATCTCATCTATTGACTCCGGGAGGTTTTGCGTTGGGAGCGTAACTTTATAATCCTTGGTGTCGGGGTCTCGCCACCTAAAACCTTTTGCGAGAGCTTCTACTTTTGTGAGAGGGTCGTATTCTTGAGCCAACGTCTCATTATATGCAAAAAGTGAGATTTCTTTAGGGTAGAATTCCCCATACTCTCCGGTCTGGGTAGTGTGTTCTATAATTTTTTTATGCAGAGCGATATATTCCCCCTGCGAGTATTGCTTGTTTAATATGCAATATTTCTTTTTTCTCAAAGACACGCAGCCGAATAAATTAGAAACATCCATGCACCAGTCTGTGTAATCTGTTTCGCGAGCTTGGTCGGAAGAATTGAAGAAATGAATAGTGTTGGATCCTGACCCGCAAATAATCCCTTCATACAGTAATTCCGAACCCCTGCCGCCCATAACATCATAAGAATCTTTATGGCCGGGTAATAGTCGATCGCAGTATTTAAGATTATCGCCGTTGTAAACATTGAACGACTGGCGAACGCTGTTTGAGCTGTCAATCATATCTCCTGTGCAATTTGAAGATTTGTTTATATCGGCATATTTATGCAATGCTCCCTTGATCATCTGCCTAAATTCAGTACGCAGTGCCTCAATAGTGGCTATGGTGCCGGTATTTAATTCCTTGATTGCAAGTTCATAGTCTGCTTTGTTGTATTGCTTATTGCGAAACACATACTGTTTATTGCGCAAATTACTGCTCATAAAACAGTTCTGACAGTTTGAGCAATCGTAAAGGAAAGATGATTCTAGACAATTGCGCGTATGTACGAGGTGGTGCGAATTGTAATTTTTGGTGGCATCGACATTTTCATAACAAAGCTCCAGCTCTTTTGCATCGAGACAATCAAAGGAGCTTCTGGATTGGTCTAAATTTTGCGAATATGCACAGTCCTCGCTAAAAATACCCGAATAACACATGTACAAATTCTTGCTATCAAGGAGCGAGTTAGAAGCAGTGCAGTTAACAGGATTACCGTAATATAGTATCGCAACGCGTGGCACGACACGGAGTAATTCACCAAATTGTTCGAAGAATGGTCGAGAGAAGTCGTAATCGCGCCCATAGCTCGTCGGGTCCCACTTGTCGGAATACCAGCAGGTGCGGCAATATACGACATAAGGGCTCTCTGGTGCGTACATCGATATTGTAGCCTGTCCGCAAAGCGCACAAGAGCCGCGATAAAGCGTACGAATGTTTCGCCACAATAGTCTACGCGTCCTGCGGCATTCACGGCAGAAAGTGGGCGGAGGAACTTTTATCTTCTCGTAAAAGGCGAAATCCTCCGGTTCTATTACGAAGCTTTGTTTACAATTCTGGCAGGATTTATTTTCTCGGTTCATTTTAGTTTTTTTATTTCGCTATATTTTTATCCATATATCGGTGTGCTTACTTCTTCCGGTTGGATAAGTATGTCATGGAAGGTGCTGTGCTGTTCGACGCTTATTTTGCCTCTCCTCATTAATTCGAGCAGAGCTAGGAAGCTTAAAACAATATTTAGCTTATGCTCCGGCCCGTGCTTGCCCTCATGAGCTTCTCTAAACGACAGTTTAATCCCCTGCGTGACGCGCGTGAGCAGACCTTGCATTGCCTCCTCCAGCGACATTATCTTCTTGATTGTCGTCTGCGGGATAGGCGCGATAGTTGGTATGGCATTAAGCAGGTTCATGACTATTCTAGACAACCCTGTTGGCCATAGCGAACCGTCTGCGGGCGGTGCGAATATAACAGTTTCTTTACGTTCATATGGTAATAGTAATTCTCTAGCCCCGAACTCTTCAGAAATTTTCTTGCCTGCCTCTTGATATATTGCGTATAACCTCAAGCGCTCCTCAAGATTTTTTATCTCGCTCTGCTCGTCGTCTGTTATGACTATGCCGGGCAAGAGCGAACGCGATTTGATAAGCATGAGTGTCGAGGCGACGAGTAAGAACTCGGCTGATTCGTGTATCGGGAACTCCTCGAGCTTAGACGCGTAAGAAATATAAGTGTCGGCAATCTCGGCCAAAGAAACTTCCGAAATATGCATCTTGCGTTCGGTGATCAAGGTAAGCAAAAGCCCGAGCGGTCCCTCGAATTTTTCATTTTTGACGGCGAATTGCGGCATTACTCCTGGCTTAATAATGTATCTATCCGATTCATGTCCCTTGGGAACATTGAGGCCTCTCGGACATTCTTGAGTCCCAATATCTGCATCGTAAGTCTCTCTGCTCCGAACGCAAACCCGCCTTCTGGCGGGACCCCGTAGCGAAAGGCCTCCAGGAACATAGAAATTTTCTCCGGGTCCATGTTCCACTCATTTACATGCTGCATAAGCTGCTTGTAGTCGTTGATGCGACGTCCGCCGGAGAGCCACTCCACGCCGCGACAGAGAAGGTCCATCCCCTCGTTAAATTCTGGATTTTCCGGATTAGGGTAGACATAGAAGGGCTTCTGGCGAGTCGGATAACCATAGACGTAGACGAAATCTGAACCGGTCTCTTCCTTAATAATTTCGCATATTGCCCGCTCATCTTCCGGATTAAGGTCTTTATCACCGCGACAGTCGCGGCCACTGGCCTTAAATATTTTCTCTTGCACCTCCGTAAGTGACAGGGTGGGTGTTTTGTCAATCATGGTTGGAATTTCGGCACCAAGGATGGCCAACTCATCTGCGCATCGGGTACTCACCTCCTTGAGAATATAGCGCACGGTTGATTCTGACATATCTCTTACGTCAAGCCAAGAGTCGATGAATGCCATCTCGGCATCAAGAGAAACAATCTCGGTCAGATGTCTGGTGGTAGCACTCGGCTCTGCGCGAAAGATTTTATTTACCGAAAAGACCCTCTCGAAAGCTGTCATCACAATCTGCTTATACAGTTGCGGAGATTGAGAAAGGTATGCCTTCTTGTCGAAATAATTAACCTGAAAGACCTCCGCGCCCCCTTCCGCAGTGGCCGGAGTGATAGACGGAGCTTGGAACTCAAAGAAGTTCTGACTCTTCATGTATTCCCGGAAGGAATCTATGATGACGCTTTGCACTTTGAATATCGCTTGTAAGCGCGGGTGGCGGAGCATTAAGGCGCGGTGATCAAGCTGTGTCGTTAAATCGAAATTAAAACTCTCGAATGACATGTCGAATGGCAAAGCCTCTGCCGCAGCCAGGACCTCAATCTTCTTTACCTCAATTTCTATGTCGCCATTTTTGCGTCCGGCTTGAATATTTCTTTCCGCCCTTTTATTTACAACCCCCTCTACCTTTACCACAAATTCATTTCGGATGTCCTTAGCCGTATCCATCGCCGAGCTTTTAGGAAGCACTACTCCCTGTACAAGTCCGCTCATATCGCGAAAGTCGAAGAAGACCAACTTGCCTTGATCGCGTCGCCCGTTAACCCAGCCTTTAATTAGCACTTCCTGGCCAATTTGTTGGCCAAGATCCTTGATATATGTTCTTTCCATACAATATTGTTATGTATGGCTAATAATAGCAGAGAATAGCTACTTTTGCGAAGGGGAAAGAAGTTTGGCCAACAAGTCTTTTTTTAGCTTATTTTCCGGCATATCTACGGTATCCAGAAGTATCGTAAACCCCGCAGCCGCTTTGTGACCGCCCCCGCCGTATTTAACAGCAAGTTCCGAGACGTCTTTGTTGCCGTCGGAGCGTAATGACACAACTATTGCGTTCTTCTTGCGTGACCACATGAGTGCCATCGGCGGATACTTGGTATAGAGCATATGACCAACGTCGGAGACATGGCCCGGGCAGTTCGCAACCGGGATTTTCATCCCTTCGAGTTCTATAAAATAGTGCTCCTCGGCCAGCTCGCCTGCTTGCTTCAAGAATGCTTTAAGCAAGAGTGTCCCCTGTTCTGTAGATTTCTCAAATCCTACTGAATCATCAAGTAGGTCTGCATAATCGCTCCACTCATCGAAGTTATAGTCTAAAAGCCATGTCGCTGATGGAATCTCCTGAGCAAAAGGTAACTTATGAAGCCATAAGTCGTTATCCTCTACATATTGAATAAGTTTAGGCACCGGCAACTCTGGATGAAAGTAGATCCAAGAAAGTGATGCGCCGGAATGATTCACGTTAAAAACGAATTTCGTTGATCGGCCAATATGATCTTGATTTGTAATGTGATGATCAATGCTCGTTAGTGATTTAGCTTTAATCAACACATCACTAAATACCGGCTCGGGTAAGGTCATATCAAGCGTATAAACCTCTTTACTCGTTACATCCGGCAGTTGCGTGCGCCCATGCTGATAAGGAATATATTCTGCTGTGTCGCCAAGCGACTTCCAAGCCGACCAAGCGGCGCCAAACCCATCCGGGCAATTGGCGTGATAAAATACAAGAATATTTTTTTCTGGAGTTCTATGCATGTACCTCCAGTTTCTCTATGCGGATTTCATGATTGTCGAGCTGTCTATCATGCCCAGTTAAATCGCGCTGCATGGCCGACATAGTTTGCTTGAAATGTTGGTTATCTGTGTGAATTGTTTTCAGTTCGGTCATTATTAACTCAAAGGATTTTGTATGGCTTGCATGCATTCTGCCGTGTTCTGCAAGAAGTTGATGAATTCCGGCGAAAGATTTCGCAATCCCCGTCATGGCCTTATCAAAAGTACTCTGAAAAATACCGAACTTTTTCTCGGTCAAATACTTTTTCGTACTAGGAGCTTTTGCTTTCATGGGTAAACTATACCAGAGCTCTCTTCCTTATACAACCCTGGTTCGTTCAAACACGGCAAGTATGTGCTTCACGGTGATTGTTTTCTGGTCTTGGCCTAGGTTTTCAAAGTGTTTTAGCTTGAACCCCAATCTTTCTGTAAACAATTTTTGCCATTCTTCTGCTGTTAAATATGAGCCGGGTACCGGTTCGGTGCTTCGGTGGATCAAACGCCAAAAGTAATCGGCAACAAAGGTAATGTCCCAGTCTTTTTTGCGATCGCCGGTGTGCTCACCGGGAATTGTCTCGATCAGAATAAGGCGTTCTTTTGTAAGCCGTGCCATTTCTTCTGCACCGGCAAATGGGTCTGCCGTATGATGAAGGACAGTGGTCGCATATGCCTGATCATAAAATTTATCATCACGAGGTACGACTTTACCGTCGTATACCTGCACCTGGCCCTTTGAATCATCGCTTACAACATCCCATCCTTCAATGTCCAGTTTTGGGAAGCTCGCATGGACCTGTCTCATAAACTCTCCATTGCCAGCACCGAAATCCAAAGTTTTTCCTTCGATGAGTAAGTTCGGAGCAACCTGCTTGAACATAATGTCTCGTCGTTCGTTTACGAGCCCGGCAACATATGACTCAAAAGGTGTATAATGCACCGAAAGCGTCTTCAAATATTCCCAGATTTCCCGTTCTCGCTCACGCAGTGGCTTGTCCTGCGAAAGCAACTCGTTCGTTTTCTGTGCATGCTGTTCAGGATTATCCACTCCCATTCCCGAAAATGAATTAATATACGTGTTAAGGCAATAAGGTGCCAACTCTTCGTTCATTAAAACAGAAATAAGTCGAGAACCAATATTTTTTTCATATGTCGGTTCAATATTCTCCGTGTCTGACACAAGCGGTTCCATAATTATTTGTGATGGAAAGACTGAAATTTATTCAAAAATAGCTATTTTATACAACCTCCTGTTGGTAACATGTTTCGCAATACACAATCTCCGGCCGGTCTGGAGCGTATGGCGTGCTTATGGGTTTACCGCACTTGGCGCAGGTGCGTTCGTAGAGGCCGGGTTGGTTGCGGAGTGCGACACGGGACATGTGTCGGCAACGGAAGCACATTCTGGGGAGGGGTATACCTACTGAGCGATAAAATTCGAGTTCCTTTGGAATAATTCTGAAAGCCACCGAACAACCATCGAGACAATTTCCAGCATGCTCACAGCCGATCGTTTCCTGTAAAATTGCGTCAGACACGTCCTTAATATTATCGGGCATGTCTTTCGCTGGTACTGTAATTTTATACTCTCGACTAGTTGTATCGGCCCACCTAGAACCCATGGCTTCAGCCGCTTCTTTAGTTATCGGAAAAAATTCCTGGGCAAGCGTCTCGTTGTATGCACAAGGTGCCATGTCTAAAGGGAAGAAATCGCCATATTTATACGTTCGTCCTTGTGCGTCTACATATGGCATCGCGTTCATATGCTCTATAATTTTCGGCATCAGGGCTTCATATTCTTCTTTAGAATATTGCTTATTAAGAATACAGTATTCTTTTTTGCGCAAGCTAATACAGCCAAATAGATTGTTCGATGAAATGCAGGCTATCGAGTATTGCATGTCGCGACATTGAAGAAAGCAGGAGTTGCAAAAACGCACATTATAGGCGCCACTTCCAACCTGTTGACAATAGTACACGAGTTCGGCTCCGTCGCCCCAACCAAGATGATCGTAACAATCCTTAGATGGGCCAAGAATTAAATTCTGCACGAAACGACAATCCTCAGCTCCGCGTACGCGATACGAGTCTCGAACATTTTTGGATTCATAAATATATTCTCCGGCGCAGTCAGAATTTTTTAGGCTGTGCATATATTTGACTGGGAATTTCAACCAAAAACTTTTTGCCTTCTCAAATTCTGACGCAACAGTCTCCCGTGAGCCCAAGTCGATATTGGCTAGGCGTTGTCTATATTCATCTT